>CAUCOL010000052.1 GCA_958444395.1 uncultured Lachnospiraceae bacterium | reverse complement strand
GGATCCCTGCCAGGCGGCACAGAAGCAGCCTGCGACACAGGAGGGAGTGCGAAAGGTACTCTGTCAGACGGGAGATACCCCATTTGTCGTAGAGCAGTGCAGCATCCGGCTGGAGGGAGATCTGTTTCTTCCGGTGGGCGTACTCAAGAAACTGCGGCGTAAGGCACTCGTAGATCTGCAGCAGAAACTGATGACACGGGCGGAACGAAAGAGTGCAGGAACACAGGTGCCGATCGAGGGCAGGGTCAGCGAATACGCAGGTAGTCTGCAAAGTGTGACCGGGCAGGAACCGGTCGTTCCGGCAGACACGCTTCGGATGCAGGAAGAGGCAGTGAGAGAGGCACCGGCAGATACCGGAGAGCAGACGATGGCAGCTGTACTGACCTGGGAACAGTTCGAGGCTGCCAGCCGGGAACCGGCAGTGACGCAGATCGCATTGAAGATGGAGGAAATGACGGCTGACCAGCTGAAAAAGGCAGCATATGCCGGAGAAGAAGCCGGAAAAGAAATGTTTCTGATCCTGCCTGCCATTTTCCGGGAAGGCGTATACCGGCAGGCATGTGCCCTTTTGGAGCATCCGCAGAATCTGTTTACAATGCCGCAATGGGCAGGTTATATTGTGCGAAATCTGGAATCCTTTGTATTTTTGACCAGCGAAGCAGGGATCGCACCGGAAAGAATCCAGCCGGATCATAATCTGTATCTGTGGAACAGGGAGGCTTGGAGTTACTGGTATCAGCAGGGGTGTCGTCACATGACACTGCCGCTGGAGCTGACCGGTCAGCAGTGGACGCCGCTGGCGGGACTGCCGGGAATGCAGGCCGTTGTCTATGGATGCATTCCATTGATGGTATCAGCGCAGTGCGTTCGCTATAATACGGAGGGGTGTGTAAAGAAGCATCCGGAGTATTCCCGCATCCGGAAGATGACCGATACAAAAGGCAGGGCATTCTATGTATATTCCGCCTGCCGTTACTGTTATAATATGATCTGGCAGGCAGAACCGCTGGTGCTTACGCAGCAGCTGCAGCAGCTGCGTGCGCAGGGCATCCGGTCTTTTCGTTATGACTTCACAGTAGAAACAGCACAGCAGACAGCTGCCGTTCTGCGGGGAAAGTGTCCACAGGGGCATACAGGTCATTATACCCGGGAGCTGCTGTAGAAATGAAATGAGGTTTAATATAATATGAACCAACAAAAAGCGATTGAACAATTACAGGCAATATTTGGTGATATGAATGCAGTCGGCGTGATTCATTCTGTTATTGTAGAATTATCGAAATATGGAATCATTTTTTTGTTCGCAATCTATACCTGGTATTGCTTTACGGTATTTACGAGATCCAAAGAGAAGAAAGAGGTCGTATATCACAGGCAGAGGGTGATTCTGTTTCTGATTCATTTTATCTGTTCCCTGGTTCTTTTTCTGAACAGCCTGGATCCGGAATATATCATATTTTATCTGGTGCAGGTGGCATTTTTCCTGTTTGTCGGGAAGGTTTATCCCTATGTGTATGAAGGGATGTCCCAGGTGGTGCTGAATAATATGATGATGCTGTTGATGATTGGTTTTGTGATGATCGAACGGCTGAATCCGGCATATGCCATAAGACAGATGCTGTTTGCAGCGATTATCTGCTTTGTCAGCCTGTTTATACCATATATTATAGAGAAATTTTCATACTTTGACCGGTTTGGCTGGATCTATGCGATCGTTGGAATTATTTTGCTGGCGCTTGTGTTTGTGATCGGTGAAGAACGGTATGGAGCCAAAAACTGGATCAGTATTCATGGTTTTGCCCTTCAGCCATCCGAGTTTGTGAAGATATTATTTGTTTTTTTTGCAGCTGCTTTGCTGGCAAGGGCAACCCGCTTTCTGGACATTGTCAGGGTGACAGCACTGGCGGCAGTGCATGTTTTGATCCTGGTAGCAGAGAAGGATCTGGGTGCTGCGCTGATCTTTTTTATGACGTATCTTTTTATTGTGTATGTTTCAACAGAGCGGTTCTGGATACTGCTTGCGGGACTGCTGTGCGGCGCAGCGGCGGCAGTGGTTGCCTATCATCTGTTCAGTCATGTGCAGGTACGTGTAACGGCATGGAAAGATCCGTGGTCTACGATTGACAATGCCGGATACCAGGTGGCACAGTCATTGTTTGCGATCGGTACCGGAGGCTGGTTTGGCATGGGACTCGGACAGGGACTTCCGAGCCGTATACCGGTGGCGGAAAGTGATTTTATCTTCTCTGCGATCGCAGAAGAATTCGGCTGCTTTTTTGCGTTATGTGTGATATTAGTAGAAGTCAGCTGTTTTGTTATGTTTATTAATATTTCTCTAAAAATGCAGAGAAGATTCTATAAGCTGACAGCACTGGGGCTGAGTGTGGAATTTCTTTTTCAGGTATTTCTGACGATCGGTGGAGCGACGAAGTTTATTCCATCGACCGGTGTGACACTGCCGCTGATCAGTTATGGCGGCAGCTCGGTGATCAGTACCGTGATCCTGTTCAGTATCATTCAGGGAATGTATGTATTAAATGGAGAGGAGGAGACGACGATTGAAAAGACAAAGGCCAGAGGAAAAGATGACACGCAGGACATCGAAGCAGTCCGGCGCTAAAGCCGGAACGTCCCGGACCAGGGAACAGCAGATGGACGGCAGAAGAAGAAAACGTCGTGCAGCGGAAGAAGAGCCTGTGACAGAACCGGTGCGGCGGGGGCGCAGGAAGAAGGAAGGAAAGCGTGGAAACCGGCAGATCATAGCAATCGCATATTGCTGTGTGGCAGTCTTTTTCTGTCTGATCGGGTATCTGGTGCGTTTCATGGTCTGTGACAGCCAGGAGATTATCAATAATCCATATAATAAACGACAGGAGCTGCTGGCGCAGAGAGTTGTCCGGGGAAAGATATTGTCTGCAGATGGAGAAGTGCTGGCACAGACAGTCACAGATGATGATGGTAATGAGACGAGAGAATATCCATTTGATAATATGTTCTGTCACGTCGTCGGAAGGACAGTCAACAGCATGACTGGGATCGAGTCTGCACAGAGTTTTCCGCTTTTGACTTCCCATTCCAATCCGCTCAAGCAGCTGGCAAATGAGTTTCGTGGAGAAAAGAAGCAGGGAGACAGCGTGGTTACGACCTTAAATTATGAACTGCAAGAGACCGCCTATGAGGCGCTGGGAGATCAGAAGGGTGCCGTCGTTGCGATTGAACCGTCGACCGGGAAGATTCTGGCGATGGTATCAAAACCGGATTACGATCCGAATAAAGTGACACAGGAGTGGAATGATCTGATCGAAGATTCCCAGGATCAGTCGGCATTATTAAACCGCGCTACACAGGGCTTATATCCGCCGGGATCCACCTTTAAGATCCTGACTGCCCTGGAATATATGCGAGAACATAAGGATTATAAAAAGTACAGTTATCTGTGTGAAGGCAGTACCTCGATCGAGGGAAATGCGATCCGCTGCTATGGCGGGGAACGGCATGGAACGGTCAATCTGAAACAGTCACTTGCCGAGTCCTGTAACTGTTCCTTTGTCAATATGGGAACGCAGATCAATCTAGGGCGTCTGCACAATCTGTGTGAACGTTTTATGTTCAATAAAAAGCTGCCGGTGGCATTTGAGTATAATAAAAGCAGTTTTTCGCTGGATAAGAATTCCAGAACGGCTGATATGGTGCAGACGGTGATCGGTCAGGGCAAAACGATGATCACACCGCTGCAGAATGCACTGATCAGCGCAACGATCGCCAATGGGGGAGAGATGATGGTTCCCTATCTGGTCGATCATACCGAAAACGATGAGGGACAGGCAGTTCGCTCATATGAGCCGAAAAGCAATGGAAAGATCATCAGTGCTTCCTTATCCAAAAAGATCACAAAAATGATGAAATCTGTGGTGACGGACGGTACAGCCTCTTCGTTAAGTTATCTTCCTTTCTCAGTGGCTGGAAAGACCGGAACGGCTGAGTTTGATTCACAGGGAACCTCTCATGCATGGTTTGTCGGATTTGCACCGGCAGATCACCCGAAGATTGCTGTGAGCATTATCGTAGAAGGCGCGGGTACCGGCAGTCAGTACGCTGTTCCGATCGCAAAGAAAATGTTTGAGAACTACGAAAACTGACAGATATTTCATTGCATTGCACGAAGAAAAGGGGTATACTAATCGTATGTTAGTTTGTACACACCCACAAGGAGGAATTGCAATGATTGAAGCAACAAGCTGTGGCGGTGTGGTAATATTCAGAGGAAAGATTCTTCTGTTATATAAGAATTATAAAAATCGCTATGAAGGCTGGGTTTTACCAAAAGGAACCGTGGAGGAAGGCGAGGAGTATACGGAAACGGCACTGCGTGAAGTGAAGGAAGAGACAAGTGCCGATGCCAGTATCATTAAGTACGTCGGAAAGAGTCAGTATACGTTTAATACACCGGAGGATACCGTGGTGAAGAATGTGCACTGGTATTTAATGATGGGAGAGAGTTACTTCAGCAAACCACAGCGGGAAGAGTACTTCGTAGACTCCGGTTTTTATAAATACCACGAGGCGTATCATCTGCTGAAATTTTCCAATGAGAAGCAGATTTTGGAAAAGGCGTATAATGAATATCTGGATCTGAAGAGAAGCAATCTCTGGGGAAATAAAAAGTATTTCTAAAAGCATAGATTGCTTTGTATTATTGACAGATTTGTCGAAAAGAGGTATAATTATAAAAGATTTGAAGGTTATTAGGGAGTTCTACTATTAATTTTTTGTAAGGGAGAATGAACATGGGTAATAATATTTTGATTGTTGATGATGCAGCATTCATGCGAATGATGGTTAAAGATATCCTCACTAAGGGCGGTTATAATGTCATTGGTGAAGCTGAGAATGGCGTAGTAGCAGTTCAGAAGTATGCAGAATTAAAGCCGGATTTAGTAACATTAGATATTACGATGCCAGAGATGGATGGTATTCAGGCATTAAAGAAGATCAAAGAAGTAGATGCCGGAGCAAATGTTATCATGTGTTCTGCTATGGGTCAGCAGGCAATGGTTATCGAGGCGATTCAGAACGGAGCGAAGGATTTCATCGTAAAGCCATTTCAGGCAGATCGTGTATTGGAAGCTGTCAAGAAAGTAATCGGATAATAGTATAAGGTTATGTACATAGAGGAAGTCGTACGGATGCGGCTTCCTTTTTCGTTTATTTTGGAAAAAGAGTTGACAAATGAGGCGTATAATGCTAAACTAAATTTTGTTGTCAGTTTTTTAATGACATATGCACCAGTGGCGGAATGGCAGACGCAACGGACTCAAAATCCGTCGGTGGCAACATCGTGTGGGTTCAACTCCCACCTGGTGCATTTTAAGAAGAGAAGGATTTGATGCAGGTCAAATCCTTTTTCTTTTGATATAATAGAATAAATGGTAGTCTATTGTTTGTCAGCCGGATCTGACAGAATCTGAAATGGGGGGATATGCATGAATATAGAGATACAGTTTTGCGGGCTTTTGGTATTGCTACTGTTAGCTTTTTTCTGTACGCATCAACGGATGAGCATCCTGTCGACAGGAAAACTTTTTATCTGGGCATTGATCGTTGCAATATGCAGTGTCAGTTTGGATATTGGCTCTGTATTGGCGATCGAGAACAGCACCGTTCTGCCGGGGTGGTTTGTTGCTCTGGTCTGTAAGGCCTATCTGGTATCCCTGGTCTTTCTGGGGATGAGCAGTCTGATCTATACCTGTAGTGATATTTACCGGAAAAAGGATGAATTACGGCACTTTTGCAGGGGATGCCTTCTGCTGGGAGTCGTAGAGGGAGTGATTATCGGTATTCTGCCGATCCACAGCTATTACTGGGCAGGAGTGGTCTATACGTATGGATGGAGTGTGCAATGCACATATTTCTTTGCCTTAGGCTATGTTCTGTTGACGATCTGTCAGGTGATCCGATACAGAAAGCGTATGAATAAGAAGCGGTTATTATCTATGCTGGCATGGATGCTTCTCTGGTCAGCTGCTTCCCTGATCCAGTTTATGAATAATGAATACCTTCTGGTAGGCTTTGCTTCCTCTCTGGGGATTATGATCCTGTTCTTTGAGTTAGAAAACCCGCAGGCGGGAATTGATCGTGAAACCGGCGCATACAATATGCATATCTTGAAGGAATATATGCGCCAGATGTATGAGAGCAAAGAACGTTTTTCCAGTGTGTCTGTCAATCTGGACTACTATCAGAATCTGGGACTTGGTCATTTCCAGTCGGAAGATATTATACTGCAGGTGGTGCAGTTTCTGAACACCTTTCAAAAAGCCAGATTGTTTAAGAATGTCGGGCTGGAGTTTATATTGATCTATCAGAAGGAAGAGGATATGTGGGCGGATCTTCCTCTGATCCGGAAACGGTTTGAGAGTCCCTGGACTGCCACAGAGGAACAGCAGTCGGAGGTGATGATCACGCCGGTTTATATCGTAATGGCAAATAGTCTGGTGGTTTCCAAAGCGGAGGATGTATTCCGCCTGTATCGGTATTTTAAAGAAAATGCGGCAGTAGATGATCAGTACATGATCGTGGTAAATGAAGAGATGATCCACGATCAGATCCGGCGAAAAAAGATAGAGAATGAGATACAGATGGCACTGGCAGAAGACAGGATCGAAGTTTTCTATCAGCCAATCTATTCGATCCGGCAGCAGCGTTTTGTGTCTGCCGAAGCACTGGTACGTATCCGGAAGAGGGATGGAAGTATGCTGGCTCCGGGTGTATTTATACCGGTTGCAGAAGATAACGGAATGATATTAGCGTTGGGAGAGAGAGTTTTTGTGCAGGTCTGTGAGTTTATCAGACGTACGGATATGAAGAAATATGGTCTGGAATATATCGAGATCAACCTGTCAGTAACACAGTGTGAGCAGGAGGATCTGGCGCAGGTATATGGGCGTATCCTGCAGAACTATCAGATCGATCCGTCCTGTATCAATCTGGAAATCACTGAGTCAGCTTCCATCCGCAGCCGCAATATTCTGTTAAAGAATATGCAGGAAATGATCGGACGGGGCATTTCTTTCTCTTTGGATGATTTTGGAAATGGATGCTCGAACTTAAATTATATTGTGGACATGCCGGTACAGATCGTGAAGTTTGACCGGGATATGACACAGGCATATTTTCAGAACAAAAAAGCGAAATTTGTCATGGAGGCTGCCATGAACATGATCCACGATATGAAGCTGCATGTGGTATCAGAGGGAGTCGAAACGAAAGAACAGCTGGAGGTTCTGACGGCACTTGGTGTCGATTACATACAGGGGTATTATTTCCAGAAGCCGGTACCCGAACAGACATTTTTGCAGTTTCTTTTGCAGAGAAATCGTTGAACTGTGCAAGGGATCGCTTGTTAATATATCGTACCGAAATAAGGTGTCACACGATTCGGATAGCCATGACAGGCTGTTGATCGGATCGTGTGACATTTTAGTTATTAATATATTTTTTGATTTAAGAGCAAAATCCGAAAGATAGTTCAGCTATGCATGACCAGATTGGTGAAATTGATTCATTACAACGATGAATGTATGTATACATTTTCGCTTTACTTTTTTGAGGATTTTTGTATAATAGTGGATGTTGATTGATTTTCTTTTTGAAATTGAATTTTTTTCAACGAACAGAGAAAATATTTGAAAGGTTCCGATCCGGGGATCGGTATGAAATGGAGGATACACATGAAGAACGGTATTGAGATCAGATGGCATGGACGTGGTGGCCAGGGTGCAAAGACAGCAGCTCTTTTATTGGCTGATGTTGCTTTTAAGACAGGACAGAATGTTCAGGGATTTCCTGAGTATGGTCCTGAAAGAATGGGTGCACCTATTACGGCTTATAATCGTATCAGTGCTGATAAGATCCGTGTTCATTCCAATATTTATCATCCGGACTATGTAGTAGTCGTAGATGAGACTTTGTTACATACAGTAGACGTGACAGCCGGCTTAAAGAAAAACGGTGCGATCATTGTAAACACACCGAAGCAGAAGGAAGAGATCATGGATCAGCTGAACGGCTACGAAGGCAGAGTATATACAGTAGATGCCAGAAAGATCTCTGTAGAGACATTGGGCAAGAACTTCCCGAACTCTCCTATGCTGGCAGCGACTGTAGCAGTCAGTGGTATTATGCCAAGAGATAAATTCTTCGCTGAGATGCGTGCATCCTATCAGCATAAATTTGCCAAAAAGCCGGAAGTGATCGACGGAAATATGCAGGCGTTGGAGATGGCTTATGACAAGATGGAAGAAGCATTAGAAGAAAACAGTGAGGATATGAGCGCATAGACTGTGCTTTGATGGAGGAAAGATGAGAACAGATATTACGAAGATTAATGAGAAGACTCCGCATCAGGAGTTGACAGAAGGACTGATGGTATTTGCCGGTGGTACTTCCAAATTATTCAAAACAGGTGAGTGGAGAACGAACACACCGGTATTTCATGAGGACAAATGCAAGCAGTGTCTGTTATGTGCACCGGTCTGTCCGGATGTGAGTATCCCAGTGAAAGATGGAAAGCGACTGGCTTTTGATATGGATCACTGCAAGGGATGCGGGATCTGTGCAAATGTCTGTCCATTTGGAGCAATCGAGATGAAGGAGGGTGCAAACTAATGTCTATTAAAGAACGTATGTCAGGAAATGAGGCGGTATCGTGCGCAATCCGTCAGATCAACCCAGATGTTATGCCGGCATTCCCGATCACCCCTTCTACAGAGATTCCACAGATGGTTTCTACCTATATTGCCAATGGAGAGATGGACACAGAGTTTATTCCGGTCGAGAGTGAGCATTCATCCATGAGTGCCACGATCGGTGCACAGGCTGCCGGTGCAAGAAGTCTGACAGCGACATCCTCAGCCGGTCTGGCACTGATGTGGGAAGAACTGCTGCTGGCAGCTTCCAATCGTCTGCCACTGGCGTTGGCACTGGTCAACCGTACCTTATCCGGTCCGATCAATATTAACTGCGACCATTCTGAT
>CAUCOL010000051.1 GCA_958444395.1 uncultured Lachnospiraceae bacterium | reverse complement strand
CGACCGCAACCCCTACTCGTGGAACATGGAATTTTACGAATACCCTGACGGCAGCAGGTTATCAATAACCGAAGACAAAAGCTCTCTGGTACCATTGATAATATCTCGGTAGATCGATGTCATCTCGATCGCCTGCTGGTTCTCGACAATCACATCACCCAGCAGATCCTTATCATCCGGATACTGCTCCAGCCGCTTATATCTTGTCAGCCGGTCTAACACCACCCCATTGGCTCGCAGAGAAGTGGCAAAGTAAACCAGCGTAGACTCCAGCGCATGCAGGTCGATCAGATCGATATCCTCGGTATCTCCGTCGATACGTTCCTCTATCTCCGTACGCTTTTTGTCGATGATCCGCAGATCACTCTGATAAAGTGTCGAGATGCGGAACAGGATCTGATATACAAAACGCAGCTTTTTCTTTGTGCTGAACTCCTTCACGCGTCCGTTGATAAATGCCTGCAACACCGGTGTATCCTCTGTGCATACTGTGATGATCGTATCATGCGTCAGGATAATACCCAGAGGGATTGTCGTATATGCCTCCTTATCGTGCCGGATCTCAATCGTAGGAATATCGACCAGGATCAGTGTATAACCGTCCTCCAGCTCGATACGGGAGCTTTCCTCCTCATCCAATGCTGCCAGCAGATCGTGTATATCGATTTCTAATTTTTCTGCTAATTCTTCGCCCTCTGATACAGTCGGATTGACCATCTGTATCCATACACCCTCTTTTACTTCATCTTCTTCATGAATCTTTCTATCGTCTGTTCGATAAATATTTACCACTGTGAATCACACCAATCTGTTTTCTTATTCAACACCCTTATTGATTATAAAGGATTTTTCCCATCAGAACAAGGATATTTCGATTTTTTACCTCGATTTTACATAAGAGGAATGCCATTTTCTTCCAGGCTTTCTTTAATCCGTTCCAGTAGACGATAGCGCGCCGGCCAATACTCAGATGTAGGCACCCATGCTTTTGCCTGCATTTTGACACGTCCCGGATTCAACTTATCGATCTCCACACTCATCGGCTGTTCCTGATGAATTGACGGATCTTTCCGTAACTGCTCCAACACGATCTGACGTACCCTTTGTGTTTTGATCTCATGACCAACCATAAAATCAATGATCAACAGACGGCTCTCCTGTGCCGTTGTATTTACCACATTACTGTTTGATATCACACCATTTGGAATCACGACCTTTTTATTATCCGTCGTCAGCAGATGGGTATAAAAGATATCAATATTCTGCACCGTACCCTCTGCCCCCGACGTCACGATATAATCACCGACCCGGAATGGTTTCAGCAGCAGGATCAGTACACCACCTGCAAAGTTTGACAAACTGCCCTGCAATGCCAGACCAACTGCCAGTCCTGCCGAACCGATGATTGCCACGATCGAGCTGGTACCCACTCCCAGAATACCGGCAACTATAAATATCAATAATATGTTTAATACTACATTCGCTACCGAGTGCATAAACTTCTGTACACTGATCTCAACTCCTCCACGATCCATCCAACGGTTCATCAGTTTCAGCATCAGTCGGATCAGTTTGCGTCCAATCAGAAAGACTACCAATGCTACCAGTGCTGTCTTTGCAAAATTCAACATTGGTTCTCTTTGTGCAAGCAGATACTTGATCAGAAAGTTCGTCTTTTCCTCTGCGGAAGTTGTATCTGAATTCATCTCCCGCATCACGTCATCTACATTAACAGAACCGGCAGTAACAATGTCTGCCACTGGCAGCACTTTTGTATTCATCCATCCGGATAACATTGCGCTATCCCCTTTCTTTTTTTACTTCGGTGTGCATTGAAATACACTGATGCCTAACGCCGGCACCTCCACGGAGATGGAGTATTCACGGCCATCCCACGCTGCCGGTTTTGCATTCTTCAGGCGTCTGTTGGCATGACCGGCACCGCCAAATTCTTCTGCATCACTGTTAAAGATCTCTTTATATTTACCGTCAAACGGAACACCCAGTTTAAAATTCTCATAAACAACCGGTGTAAAGTTGCAGACGACCAGCAATCTCTCTGACTGATCCGGCGCATACCGCATAAATGTTATAATGCTATGATCCGCATCCAGGCTGCTCAGCCATTCAAAGCCTTCTTCTTTATCGTCCGCTGCATACAGTGCCGGATGCTTCTGATAAAATGCATTGCAGGCTGCGGTATATGCCTGCAATTTTGCATTTGCAGGCTGCTTGGCTTCATCCCACGGAAGGCTCTGCTTTTCATTCCATTCGCTGCTCTGACCAAATTCCTGTCCCATAAACAGCAGCTTCCTGCCGGGGTGAGCCATCATAAAGCCATAGGCAGCACGCAGATTTGCAAATTTTAATTCTTCATCCCCCGGCATCTTCCGGAACATAGATCCCTTTTCATGTGTCACTTCGTCATGAGAGATCACCAATACAAAACGCTCACTGTATGCATAGATCATACTGAAGGTCAACAGACCGTGACGCCCTTTTCGAAACAGCGGATCCGTCTGCATATAACTCAGGAAATCATTCATCCAGCCCATGTTCCATTTCAGATCAAATCCCAGACCATTCTCCTGCACACTGCCGGTTACCTTTGGCCATGCCGTCGATTCCTCTGCGATCAGCATCGCTCCGGGACACTCCTTATGAAATGCTTTGCTCAGATTCTGCAATAAAGCGATTGCTTCCAGGTTCTCATTTCCACCATACATATTTGCGACCCATTCCCCATCCTGCTTTCCATAATCCAGATACAGCATCGAAGCTACCGCATCCATCCGGATACCGTCTGCATGATATTTTTTCACCCAGAATAATGCATTGGAAATCAGGAAATCTGCGACCTGAGGTCTGCCATAGTTATAGATCAACGTTCCCCAGTGCGGATGCTCTCCCTGACGCGGATCCAGATGCTCATACAGGCAAGTCCCGTCAAACCGTGCCAGACCATTTGCATCCTTCGGAAAATGTGCCGGTACCCAGTCTAAGATCACACCAATCTTCTGCTGATGCATATAGTCCATAAAATACATCAGATCCTGCGGGCTTCCATAACGGGAGGTTGCGGCATAATAGCCGGTCACCTGATACCCCCAGGACTCATCCAGCGGATGCTCCATGACCGGCATCAATTCAATATGGGTATAATGCATCTTCTTCACATACTCTGCCAGACGTGGGGCGATCTCACGATAATTATAGAACTCGTCTGAGCAATTTGGATGCATGATTCCCTCCTCCGGCTCTTTCTTCATCCAGGATCCCAGGTGCACCTCATAGATACTGACCGGCTTTCCGGCAAAGCCCTCGCTCTGTCTTTGCTCCATCCATTTGCGGTCTTTCCACGCATACTGACTGATATTGGATACAATACTGGCATTTGCCGGACGTTGTTCACAGGCAAAGCCATACGGATCTGTCTTAAGTACGGTTTTCTGCGCATTCTGCTTCACCTCGTACTTATAGATCTCACCGGTCTTGACTCCCGGTATAAACAACGCAAACACACCGCTGTCTCCCAAACGGTACATCGGATGGCGTCTTCCATCCCATCCGTTAAAGTCACCGACAACACTGACTCGCACGGCATTTGGTGCCCAGACAGCAAAATGGGTTCCATAAACTGCCCCCTTTGGCACCTGCTTCTCCAACACATCCCACTCCGGTTCGGCGCTGTCCCAAAAACCGGACACAGCCATCGGATGTGCTCCCAGATAATCATAAATATGGTGATGGATTCCATTGGAAAAACGATGCAAATCATTTGTACCGATCAGATCTCTGTAAAGATACGGATCTTCCAGCTCCAGTTCACGTCCATCTTTTAACGTTATGATAAATGTATAGGCAGACAGCTTTTTCTCTTTCAGCAAAACGGCAAATACACCATTTTCATCTGCCATCTCCATCGGGTACATCTTCTGTGATGTTTTCATCCGCAGTACGATTGCCTGTGCATCCGGATAAAAGGCATGCACCAGATATCCGCCACGCACCTTTACCGGTCCGAGTATCCGTTCCGGATGATCCTCGTCCGCATACACGATTCCCTCGATCGCTTCCCAATCCATCAGATCATATAATCTTTTATTCATCCTCATCGCCCTCCTCTTCCGTCCATGCAGCCTGTTCCTCCTCGGACATATAACCAAACAGGATCGGCTCCAGCATCTGTGACAGGATCAACAGCATGATCCCCGGCATAAATAAAATCAGAAACGGCAGCTGCAGCAGATACATTCCCATTAATGCTACAAATATTCCGAACAGACAAGCCATAACCGCTGTTGCCAAAACATTCTTCATCGCCACGGAAGGAATCGTCTGTAATATTCCCTGCCAGGTTGTCTGAAAACGTGACAAAACCGGAAATGCATATACGATTACCACCAGCAGCTGCAGAATCACAGCAAATCCTATGCCCAGGCAGATTGCCTGCACTGCGCCGGATGTATAGGTAAGTGCTGCCACAATGCCTGCCAGGATTCCTGCTGCCACCGCCAAAATACATAGCCACAGAATCGTTGCCTGTTTAAAGTTATCACGAAATCCCCTCAGGTATTCCTTTACGGCACTCCCCCGATCTCTTTTCAGACTTTTGATCAGGCTGTAATAAAAGGCTGTCCATGCTGCTCCTGCCGTAATGACCGGAATACAGCATACAAAAAACAGAATATTGAGTACTACAAAGTCAAGACACTTTGCAATAAAAGTCATCGGTTTGCCATCCGGCATCAAAAAACTTTTCACATTCTCCTCCAAAATCATTCCATCAGATCTTATGTATAAATAAACCGCTGCGAAGTTTCGGTTCAAACCAGGTGGACTTCGGCGGCATCAGAAGTCCTGCATCTGCTACAGAAAACAGTTCTGCGATCGAGGTCGGATACATCGCAAATGCCACCTTCATATCACTGTCGGCACGCTTCTCCAGCTCCTTTAACCCACGGATCCCGCCAATAAAATCGATCCGGCTGTCTGTTCTCGGATCCTCGATGCCAAGCACCGGTTTTAACAGATAGTCCTGCAGCAGTGATACATCCAGCGAAGCCACCGGATCTGTAATAGAACGCATCGCTTCACTGCATGTAAGTTCATACCACTTTCCCTCCAGATACATGGTAAAGGTTCCCTTTGAGGATGGGGACTGTCTCTCCGGCAGTTCCCGCACGGCAAAGTCCTGACGAATACGTTCCAGAAATGTCTCTTTCGTCATACCATTCAGATCCTTCACACAACGGTTATAATCCATAATCATCAACTGATCATCTGGGAAAAGTACCGAAAGAAAATAATTAAATTCTTCTGTCCCATTATAATCCGGATGTTCGGCTCTCCTCTTAAGTCCTACCTTCACGGCAGAGGCAGCACGATGATGTCCGTCTGCAATATAGATCGCTTCCATCTGCGCAAAAGCCTGACGGAGCGTCTCGACCTGCTCCGGTACGGCAATCTTCCAGACGCGGTGTGTGATTCCATCCACCGCAGTAAAATCATAAAGCGGCTTTGTCTCCTTTGTCACCTGTTCTACCACTGCATTGATCTGTGCGCAGGATCGGTATGCCAGAAAGATCGGTCCTGTCTGTGCACTTAAAGTATCTACATGACGGATACGATCCTGCTCCTTTTCCTCTCTGGTATTCTCATGCTTCTTGATCACATTATTCAGATAATCATCCACACTGGCACATGCCACGATCCCCGTCTGACTGCGTCCATCCATCACCAGCTGATAAACATAATATCCACTCTGCGGATCCGTCTGGTAGATTCCTTCCTGCTCCATCTGCTCTAACAGTTCCTTTGCCTTTGCATAGACTCTGTCATCATATGTATCAACGTCCTCCGAAAACTGTGTCTCTGCACGGTCAATCTTCAGAAAGGATAACGGTTCTCTCTGAACCTCTGCACACGCTTCCTTCCGGTTATACACATCATATGGTAATGCAGCCACCCTGTCTGCCAGCTTCTCCACAGGTCTTACTGCAACAAAAGGCTTAATATCTGCCATAATATCCTCCATTCCCAAAACAGGATAATTTTTCTGTTTTATGTCCAATTTTTTACTGTTATTATAGCAGAAACTGCGGTATAATAATAGATATAGATTTCGGAAAAGGAGGGATTTTTATGTTACGTGCCATTCTTTTTGATTTACATTCCATTCTTCTTCCGACGGTTTCTGACCGGAAGCAGGAGGATATTCCACATGCCGTTCCAGGCATTGTCCACTTGTTAAAAGCCTTACATAAGCAGGATATTCTGACTGCTGTCATTTCCCTGTATTCCCGCCGCGAAACGGAGTTTTATCTGCGGCAGTCCGGTATGCACCGCTATGTCGACCGTCTGCTGGCAGATCCGTCCATGACTCCGATGAACCATCTGTTCACGCAGATGCTGCAGCGACTGGGAACCAGTGCAGACTCTGTATTATATGTCAGCAGTGATCCCGAGAATATTCAGGAAGCCGCATCACTCCGGATCGGTTCGATCGGATATACCCCGGTGGATTCTTATGTACACTTCATGAAGGAGGCTCTGGTTCTGATCGAATCCTTTGAAGATTTGATCCCTTCCTTCTTTCAGAATGTATGGCTGCGCAGCCGTGGAAAGCCGGTAACTATCGCCGATACCAGACGACTGATCATCCGCGAACTGGCTGAGGAGGATATTGATGATCTGTATCAGATCTATCAGGATCCCCAGATCCGCAAATACATTGACAATATTGATGACTATCGTGAGATCGAGGTCAATAAACTACGGGCATATATTCGGAATGTCTACTCTTTCTATGGCTATGGTCTCTGGGGAGTTTTCAGTAAAACAACCCACGGCATTATCGGACGCTGTGGTATCGAGAATCACCAGATCGATGGCAGAGAAGAGATTATGCTGTCCTATCTTTTGGACAGTCACCATTGGGGATATGGTTATGCTTTGGAATGCTGCCGTGCCGTTCTTGCCTATGCACATGATGAACTGGATATCCACCGGATCGTTGCTGTGATCGAAAAACACAACACACGTTCCATCCATACCGCACAGAATCTGAACATGACACTGGAAAAGGAGATTTCATGGCATGACAAAGACTGCTTCTTATATGCGATCCATTTTGATTAGCATACAGATAAACCAAAACTGAAACAGACCGGTGCAGGGAAACCTATCTGCTGTCCCGGTCTGTTTTTTTGATTGTTACAGGAACACGTATTATCTGGCAGGCGTAGCAGCTGTCCCTTTTTTGGCATCCCTCTTCGTATTCTTGTTGGTATTTTTATTTTTGTCTGTATTTTTATTCGTATTTCTGTCCGTATTTTGATCTGTATTTCCATCCGTATTCTCTGTTGTATCGTTTGCTCCATCCAGATCATCCACAGCATCGTCAACGGCATCTCCTACACCGTCGATCGCATCTTCAGCACCATTTTCCAGATCATCGACCACACCGCCATTTTCATTTCCATCCGCACTGGCAGCCGGCATATCCGTTGTAACATTATCCGTATCCGGACTCTGGGTCACACCGGATGTAACGGAATTATTGTTATCCGCATTGCCACAGCCAACCAATGTCATCGCAGTAAATGTCATAATTGCTCCTAAAACAATAAATTTCTTTTTTAACATAGACCTTCCTTTCTTCCACATCGTGGAATCAATTCATTTTACGGTAATAGTATTTCATATAGTTCCTGAAAATATTCCTGCACGATTATTTTTTCGGAACATATAGTAATCTAAAAGATTCTGATGCAACGACTTCTAAGCGGTCATTCTGTATAAAATCTCTGCTGCTTCTCTTTCGTTGTACCGGTGTGGGAGGAATGTCGATATGGAACATCTGCTGGAAATAGATCATCTTTCCTATGCTTACCATACATTGCAGGGAGAAACTCCTGTTTTAAAAGAGATACAATTTTCTATAAAAAAAGGCGAATTTGTTGCCATCGTTGGTCCCAGCGGATGTGGTAAATCTACTCTTTTATCCCTGATCTGTCAGCTCCTTACACCGGACGAGGGAGTAATCCGACTCAGCCCCGGCAAGAAGATTGGCTATATGCTGCAAAAAGACCATCTGCTGGAATGGCGGGATATTCGCAAAAATCTGGCACTTGGACCGGAGATCCACCATCAGCTTTCAAACTATCACTATCTGCAGATCGACACGATGCTGAATAATTATGGTCTGGTTGGCTTTAAGCATGCCAAACCCGATCAGCTGTCCGGTGGTATGCGCCAGCGTGCCGCACTGATCCGTACTCTGATGCTGGAACCGGATCTGCTGCTTCTGGATGAACCCTTCTCTGCTCTTGATTATCAGACACGTCTATCAGTTGCTGACGACATCTGGGAAATCCTGCACCAGGAACACAAAACAGCGCTGTTGATCACCCACGATATCTCCGAAGCAATCAGTATGGCAGATCGGATCCTTGTATTGTCTGCCCGTCCTGCCACGATCTGTAAAGAACTCGACATCCGGCTGACCTGTCCCGGAAAAAGGACACCTTTTGCTTCCCGAAGTGCACCGGAATTTAAAGACTATTTCAATCTGGTATGGAAGGAGCTGAATCACCATGAGTAATGCACAGGCTGCCTTTATCCGAAAAGCCCGCCGAAAAAAAATCGCCATTCTGCTGCTGCAGATCCTATTTTTGATCCTGTTTATCGCCCTTTGGGAGATCAGTACACACATCGGCCTGCTGGATGCCTTTATTTTCAGTTCTCCCGGGCGCATTGTTCTCTGTTTCCTCGAAATGGCAAAAGACGGTTCGATCTTTTATCACATCGGCATCACACTGGGTGAAACCTTTTTAAGTTTTTTTCTGGTTATTCTGCTGGGTATCCTTCTGGCTGTCCTGCTTTGGTGGAACCACTGGGCAGCACGCATCACAGAGCCTTATCTGGTTGTATTAAACAGTCTTCCAAAAACTGCTCTGGCACCTGTATTTATCGTCTGGCTGGGCAATAATATAAAAACGATCATCGTCGCTGCCGTATCTGTGGCAGTATTCAGTACAACGATCACACTGTATAACAGCTTTCAGGAAATGGATCCGGAAAAGATCAAAATGATCCGCACCCTGGG
>CAUCOL010000050.1 GCA_958444395.1 uncultured Lachnospiraceae bacterium | reverse complement strand
GGACAACAACATGAAGTTCAGTGTAGAAACAGATGACAATGGTGCCTTCATCGCATCTCTTCCTGCCAATACATACGCTGCATACTGTGTAGATGAGAAGAGCCAGCGTCAGTATTTCTCAACGAATATTAAGGTTGAGAATGCAGATGTAACATTACCGGCATTTGCACTGACAATTTCCCGTTATCAGGTAACAGGTACAGCAATGAAGAATGGAAAGGCAATGGCTGAGAGATATCTGTACATTTACAACAGTGCAGGAAACAGCACAACAGTGAAAACGGATACAGCCGGTGGATTCAAGGTATTATTATCCGGTTCTGCAGCTGGTGAAGTATACACAGTGAAGTACTATGGCGATTCTGATTCACAGGAAGTTCTTGGTACCTTTACTGTAAATGAGCAGAATGTCTCAGGTATCACAGTTGCATATAACTTTGCAGATGTAATTGCAAATGCTACACAGCTGACACTTGGCTCCGATGCTGTACTGCAGTCCGATGGAAACAACAGACTGCTCACAAAGCTGGATGTAACAGAGGATGGATATTATAATATGAACCTCAAGTACACAACTGCAGACCGCGTAAGATACATGGTATACAGTAGTGATGGTGAAAATTATGGAAGCGGTTCTATGTCTTACAGTGGTGGCACGACAGAGATTGGTTACCTGAGCAAGGGCAAGACATACTACATACAGCTGATCCCAGAGTCACGCGTATACAGTGATTCCAATTATGATTATACATATAAGCAGTCTGTAACAGATGTTACGATCAATGTAACAAAGGGATCTTCCTACAGTTACGATGACTGATGTATAAAGTCAGAAAAAGTGCTATTGCATAAAGCCGGATGAATCAGGTGATGCGATAGGATACAGGCAGAGAAGCCTGTTTGATAGGATAAGAAGCCGTAAGACGATTTTGTCTGCGGCTTCTTTTCTGTAGAATATCCCGCGGTTGATCGGATAGATGTAAAAAACTTCTGAAAAGATGCTTTCTTTTTTTATTCCTATAATGTATAATAGAATAGTAGGGATTAGAAAGAAATGAAGGTTCGTGTGTAAAAATACTGCTGGTGCCGCATTTTTACACAAGCCTATACAAGTAAGGGAAAGCCCATACAAGTATGGACTGGCTGTTTGTGCCGCAGGCGTCACAAAATAGCCCTGATCGCAGAGCAAAATCTGTTATTTTGCCCGCGATTCCTTCAACGCAAAGCGTCTGCGGAATGGAGATTATTATGAAGATTTCAACAAAAGGAAGATATGCACTGCGTCTTATGCTGGATATTGCGCTGCATGATACCGGGGCACCGGTACGTATTAAGGAAATATCCGCCAGACAGAACATATCGGATAAATATCTGGAGCAGATCATTTCCGTTTTGCATAAGGCTGGTTTTGTGAGAAGTATCCGTGGCCCGCAGGGAGGATATCTGCTGGTAAAGAAACCGGAGGAATATACGGTAGGCAGTATTTTACGTCTCACAGAGGGAAGCCTGGCACCGGTCAGCTGTCTGGAATATCCGGAGAATGACTGCGCCAGACAGGATGATTGCGTTACACTGCGTTTATGGAAGCAACTGGATGATGCGATCCGTGGCGTGGTTGATCATGTGACCCTGGCAGATCTGATGGAGTGGAATGAAGAACTGGCAGATAACTATTCTATTTAAAGAGTGGATAGAAATTGCTCATAACGTAGAACGAAAAAGTGCAAAACCCCCAGCGTTTTGCACTTTTTCGAGAGTTACAAAGATAGAAAAATAAATGCGTTCATTGTTTACAAATCGTACAAAAATTATTCACAGAAAGTTCCCAAATACCTATTGATTTGTATTCTTGATTTTGTTAGTATATTAAACTGTAATAGGGATATAATATTACAAATGTAGAAAGAAGAGGTATTTATAATGAGAGCAAAACCATTAACAGAGAGTGAAAAAGTTACGATGAAGTGCGTATGGGATTTAGGTGATGGTGCCCGGTTAGCGCATATTATGGGACTTGCAAATGATAAATATAAAAAGGATTGGAAGCCACAGACTGTTTCCACTTTCTTAGGTAAATTGGTACGTAAAGGATTTTTAGAGCAGTATCGTGATGGAAGATATTTTTATTATCGCATTCTGATCGACAAGCATGAGTATCGTACACAGATGTTAAAGGACGATATGGAATTCTGGGATGATAACGATATGGAATTATATTGTAAGGAATTATTAGATAAGAAAACATTCACATCGGCAGAACGTAAGGTATTACGTGAGAAGGCCGACGAGGCGATTCATTAATCATGATCGAAGGGACAGAAGGTGCCACGCAAAATGAGTGGTGCCTTCTTTTTTACGTATAGGAAAATGCTCGTAATGTAGAGTGAAAAAGGGCAGATATCAGGATGGCAGTACAAAGGAGGGGTGATTTTGAATACAGAGCAGGCATTGCATATTCTCAGAGTCAGTCCGGATGCGGACCAGACGGAGATCAAGAAAACATATCGAAAGCTGATGCACCGGGTCCATCCGGATGCGGTGGCATTTGAGAAGAAAGCGTATGCATATACGGCGCAGGAGATCAATGAAGCCTATGAGGTGCTGTCCGGCAGCAGGCAGTTTGCAGGAAGTGTACGCCAAAAGCCGGAAGAGGGAAGAAAGAAGCCGGCAGAAAACAGGGCGGACAAGAAAGATGGCCGGCAGACACAGCGCTGGAAGGCACCGGAAAATCAAAAAGCGTTTATGAAACGTCCGATCTTTCATTTCGTAGAGGATGCAGACGGTACAGTGATCGGAACCATAGAGATCGCGCAGGGAAAATATCTCTGGCAGCCGGAAGAAGAGTTTCGGTTATTCTTGAAAAGCATCTTTGTATGCAGCGAAATGCTTCTGGCGCAGATCGATGAAGAAAGAGGACGCATACCGGATGCAGCACGGAAGGCAGACGTGCAGCCGGAACTTGCATACCATCTGGCGCAGCAGTTTATTGATGCGGATGCGGTATTACAGCAGCTTTTTACACCGCTGGAGACAAAGGGAGATCCGACCTATTATATTCCGGCGATGTTAGAGCTGTCAGAGGGAGAAGCACGTGTCCGTGCCGGGATGCTTTTATATCCGGTAGGGATCCGGCGGCATCGGCTGTATCTGTGTACACGGTCCGGCAGACAGGCAGGGTATCTGTCTTTTCGGGATGATCGGATGTACTATATCGTGATCCCGCTGCTGGAGCAGAAAAGGGCGCAGATCAAAGTGGAGGTATCGGAAAAGCAGGAGGCGATTCAACAAAGAAAAGGACGAAAGTATAAGAACATTGACTTCTGGCTGAGGATTCCCGGGAAGTATTGCGGTACCTGTCTGGAAAACAGTAATCTGCGGATAAAAAGTCTATTAGAACAATATGCGGATGACAAATAGAATCCTTTGTGCTACAATAGCTATATCTTTGGGTTATTATCTGTCAGAAGGCAGGAAAAGATTCAAAAGCACAATATTTTAAAATGCTGTAGAGCAGAATGGAGGCAGTAATGGATTACAAGAATGCAGGTGTGGATATCGAGGCAGGATACAAAGCAGTCGAGTTAATGAAGAAACATGTACAGAGTACGATGCGCAGTGAGGTATTGACAGATATAGGTGGTTTTTCCGGTGCGTTTTCACTGGATGCGTTCAAAGGAATGGAGCAGCCTACGCTGGTATCCGGTACAGATGGTGTAGGTACGAAGTTAAAGATTGCTTTTGAGATGGACAAGCATGATACCATTGGTATTGATTGTGTGGCAATGTGTGTCAATGATATTGCATGTGCAGGTGGTGAGCCATTATTTTTCTTAGATTATATTGCCTGCGGCAAAAATGAACCTGAGAAGATCGCACAGATCGTCAGTGGTGTGGCAGATGGATGTCGTCAGTCAGATGCTGCACTGATCGGTGGAGAGACAGCAGAGATGCCTGGTTTTTATCCGGTCGATGAATATGATCTGGCGGGCTTTGCCGTAGGTATTGTAGACCGTGCGAAGATGATCACAGGAAAGACGATCTCCAAAGGAGATGTTCTGGTGGGCATTGCATCTTCCGGTGTACATAGCAATGGATATTCTCTGGTTCGTAAAGTGTTTGATATAAAGAAAGAGGTACTGGAGAAGAGTTATGAGAGCCTGGGTGGTGCTACCCTGGGAAGTACTCTTCTGACACCGACAGTCATCTATGTAAAAGCTCTCCGCAGTGTAAAAGAGGGCGGTGTGACGATTAAGGGCTGCAGCCATATCACAGGTGGCGGTTTCTATGAGAATATTCCACGTATGCTGCATGATGGTGTGAGAGCACAGATTAAAGAGAACAGCTATCCAATCCCTCCAATCTTTGACATGCTTGCAAAGGATGGAAACATCGCAAAGGAAATGATGTACAATACATATAATATGGGTATCGGTATGCTGCTGGCAGTCGATGCAGCAGATGCAGATAAGACAGTAGAGCTGGTTAATCAGTCCGGTCAGAAGGCATATATCGTTGGCGAGATCGTAGAAGGCGAGAAGGGCATTGATCTGGTATAAGAGAAAGGATGGAAGTACAGATGCAGAAGATTGCAGTATGCGTATCCGGCGGTGGCACGAATCTGCAGGCTATCATGGATAAGATCGCAGATGGTTCGATACGCAATACAGAGATTGCTGTAGTGATCAGCAATAAAAAGGATGCGTATGCTCTGGAAAGAGCGAGAAAAGCAGGTATTCCGGCTGTCTGTATTTCTCCGAAGGAGTATGCAGACAGAGAGGCATTTGCCGATACAATGGTGCAGACGTTAAAGGAATATCAGACAGATCTTGTGGTACTGGCGGGATATCTGGTGATCGTTCCAAAGAAGATGATCCAGGCTTACCATAACAGGATCATTAATATCCATCCATCATTGATTCCGGCACATTGTGGCATGGGATATTATGGTCTGAAGGTGCATGAGAGTGTACTTGCCATGGGCAATAAGGTGACCGGCGCCACGGTACATTTTGTGGATGAACAGGCAGACCACGGTCCGATCATTCTGCAGAAGGCAGTAGAGGTACAGGAAGGTGATACACCGGAGGTACTTCAGCGCAGAGTGATGGAGCAGGCAGAGTGGAATATTCTGCCGCAGGCAATCGACCTGATCGGGGCCGGCAAGGTGACGGTGACGGATGGAATTGCACATGTTGCGAAATAACGCCGCAGGCGTATATATAATGGACACTTTGTCAGCGAAGAAGTCCATGTTCAAAGAAAGGTATGGTAAAAGGCAATGAAAGTATTGATTGTTGGTAGTGGCGGAAGAGAGCATGCGATCGCATGGAGCGTGTCACAGAGTAAGCAGGTGGATAAGATTTACTGTGCACCGGGAAACGGTGGTATCAGCCAGATTGCAGAGTGTGTAGACATTACGGCAATGGAGTTTGACAAGCTGGCAGATTTTGCACAGGAACATGAGATTGATTTGACGATTATCGGTATGGATGATCCGTTGGTAGGTGGTATCGTCGATGTATTCGAGGAAAGAGGTCTGCGCGTATTCGGACCTCGCAAGAATGCAGCAATCATCGAAGGATCTAAGAGCTTTTCTAAGGATCTGATGAAGAAATACAACATTCCGACCTGTCATTATGAAACATTTCATTCACCGGAAGAAGCACTTTTATATCTTGGAAGCTGTCAGTTCCCTGTTGTATTAAAGGCAGATGGTCTGGCACTTGGAAAAGGTGTTCTGATCTGTCAGACACTGGAAGAGGCAGAAGCAGGCATCGCTACCCTGATGTTGGACAAACAGTTCGGTGATGCGGGAGATACCGTGGTGATCGAGGATTTCATGACAGGACGTGAAGCATCGGTGCTGTGTTTCTGTGACGGCACACATATCAAGCCGATGACAAGCGCACAGGATCATAAACGTGCCAAGGATGGAGATCAGGGATTGAATACAGGTGGTATGGGCACATTTTCACCGAGTCCATTCTATACAGACGAGATCAAAGCATTCTGTGAAGAGCATATCTATCAGCCGACGATGGATGCGATGAAAGCAGAGGGCAGAGATTTCGTAGGAATTCTTTTCGTTGGCCTGATGATGACAGAGGATGGTCCGAAGGTATTAGAGTATAATGCACGCTTTGGCGATCCGGAGGCACAGGTAGTTCTTCCACGCATGAAGAACGATATCATTGATGTGATGAACGCATGTATAGATGGTACACTGGATCAGGTAGACCTGCAGTTTGAGGATAATGCTGCAGTTTGCGTGGTACTTGCATCAGACGGATATCCGGAGCATTATGAGAAAGGCAAGCTGATCACCGGTCTGGAGAATTTTGAGGGCAAGGACGGCTATTATGTATTCCATGCAGGCACGAAGAAGACCGAGGAGGGAATCGTAACCAATGGGGGACGTGTACTGGGTGTGACAGCCAAAGGAAAAGATCTAAAAGAAGCCAGAGCCAATGCTTATAAGGCAACAGAGTGGGTTTCCTTTGAAAACAAATATATGCGTAACGATATTGGTAAAGCAATCGATGAGGCAGAATAATACTGCTTTTTTGAGAAGGTATCCCTGCCGGCAGGAGAGAATGGGCTGGAAGGGATGCCGGAGATAAAAAAACAAGCACTTAGGAGGTAAGACATGTATTCATTTGCAGAAGTAGAAAACTTTGATCCGGAACTTGCCAAGGCGATGGCGGATGAAACAGACAGACAACGCGAGAATATCGAATTGATCGCATCTGAGAACTTAGTAAGCAAAGCGGTTATGGCTGCGATGGGAAGCACTCTGACGAACAAATATGCAGAAGGTTATCCTGGTAAGAGATATTATGGCGGCTGTGAGTATGTCGATGTAGTAGAGGATCTGGCACGTGACCGTGCGATGGAGCTGTTTGGATGTACGTATGCAAACGTGCAGCCACATTCCGGAGCACAGGCAAATATGACGGTATTCTTCGCATTGATGAATCCGGGAGACACTTTTATGGGAATGAATCTGGATCACGGCGGACATCTGACACATGGAAGTCCGGTCAATCTTTCCGGTAAATATTTCCATTGTGTACCTTATGGAGTAAATGATGAGGGATTTATTGATTACGACGAGGTAGAGCGCATCGCCAAAGAGTGTAAGCCAAAGCTGATCGTAGCAGGTGCCAGTGCTTATGCAAGAAAGATTGATTTTAAGCGTTTCCGTGAGATCGCAGATGAAGTTGGTGCCTTTTTGATGGTTGATATGGCACATATTGCCGGACTGGTTGCTTCCGGTTATCATGAGAGCCCGATCCCATATGCACATGTAACGACTACTACGACACATAAGACACTGCGCGGACCGCGTGGCGGCATGATTCTTTCCAGCAAGGAGTTTGCAGAGGAGCATAAGTTAAACAAAGCATTATTCCCTGGTATTCAGGGTGGTCCTTTGATGCATGTGATCGCGGCAAAGGCAGTCTGCTTCAAGGAAGCCTTAGATCCTTCCTTTAAAGAATATGGAAAGAACATCATTGATAATGCACAGGCATTAAGCAAAGGTCTTCAGGCAAGAGGACTTAAGATTGTTTCCGGTGGTACAGACAATCATCTGATGCTCGTTGATCTGGCAGACAAGGGTCTGACGGGTAAAGAAGTAGAGAAATGGCTGGATGAGGCACATATCACATGTAATAAGAATACGATTCCAAATGATCCGCAGTCTCCATTTGTGACAAGCGGTATCCGTCTTGGTACAGCTGCTGTAACGACCCGTGGTTTTAATACAGAGGATATGGATCAGGTGGCTGAGGCTATCGCTCTGATGGTAGAGGATCATGAGGCAAATAAAGAAAAAGCAACAGCAATTGTGAAAGCATTAACGGATAAATATCCATTATACGAATAATTAACAGGGAAGTTACTGCTCACGGGATCGTTCTGTGAACAGTAACTTTTTTCAAGTAACAGGAGGTGCAGCGATGTCTTTTAAAGAAGAATTTTATCAAAACCAGGCAGAAAGTATTATTGAGAAGTTAAACCGTCGTGGTATGGAGGGCTATTACTGTGTGGACCGGGAGGAAGCCAATGCAAAAGCAAAACGTTTTCTGACACCAGGTTGCAGCATATCCTGGGGCGGTTCGATGACATTAAATGAGATCGGACTTCTGGATGATCTGAGGGAATCAGACTATACGCTCTATGACCGGACGGAAGCAAAAACACCGGAGGAGAAAAAAGCAATTTTTGCAAAAGCCGTAACATCTGATTTTTATTTTATGAGTTCGAATGCGATCACGCTGAATGGGGAACTAATTAATATAGATGGTTCCGGAAACCGGGTTGCCTGTCTCTGCTATGGACCGGAGCACGTGATATTGATCGTGGGAATGAATAAAGTCGTGCCGGATGTCGAAAGTGGTATTGCAAGAGTTCACAATATGGCGGCACCACCAAATGCATTGCGCCTGGGTCTGCAGACACCTTGTGCGGAGTATGGAAGATGTGCCGACTGTCTGAGCGCCGATTGTATCTGTGCCCATACGGTAGTCACAAGATATTCGAGAACACCGGGTCGTATCAAGGTTCTCCTGGTAGGCGAGGAACTGGGATATTGATCAGACAGGACAGATAACAGGCAGCTTCTGGCAAAGGCAGGATCAGGGAGCCGGAAAAGACAGACGGTGCTGATTATCGATCAAAGAAAGGCAGGGAAAGTTATGTGTAAGAAGCAGGAAGAAAACACATCAGTATGTGTAGAAGTAAACGTCACGAAGATTGTTAAATATGTCTGTATTACAGCTGTGCTGATCGTGGCATGCATATTTGGGGAGAAGTGCTGCAAGCACCATTATGATGCGAATGGAAAGGCGTAAGTAACAGTTTATGAGTAAGGATTTATTTATAGCGGAAAAGCCGAGTGTGGCAAAGGAATTTGCCAAAACACTGGGTGTTTCCGGTAATGCAGGACAGGGATATCTGGAGTCAGCGCAGTATGTTGTGACATGGTGTGTCGGTCATCTGGTTACGATGAGTTATCCGGATGCATATGATCCTGCATTAAAGAAATGGTCTCTGCAGACAATCCCGTTTCTGCCGGAGCAGTTTAAATACGAACTGATCCCGGATGTAGA
>CAUCOL010000049.1 GCA_958444395.1 uncultured Lachnospiraceae bacterium | reverse complement strand
GGGTGCGCTGGATGCGGTATTTGGAAGGGGGCTGCTGTGGATTACAGATTTTCGGACGGCGCATGTCAGGACGCTGCTTCCCTTTCTGCCGTTGGCGGGACTTCTGATCACATGGCTATATCATCATTTTGATGAAGAGAGCCTGAAAGGGATGACATTGATCTTTGAGACGGGACAGCGAAAGAGAGAGTCCATTCCACTGCTGTTGATTCCGCTGGTGTTATTTGGAACGTGGATCACGCATTTGTTTGGCGGCAGTGCCGGAAGAGAAGGAGTGGCAGTGCAGATGGGCGCTGCCTTGTCCCATGAGATTGGGCGAAAGCTGCATGTGTCATCTAAGGACCGTGTCATGCTGATCGTCGGTATGGCAGCAGGTTTTGGCGGCCTGTTCCAGACACCGCTCGCCGCTGTGTTTTTTGCCCTGGAGGTGATCGTTGCGGGCTGCGTTGCGTATGAAGCCTTATTACCGGCAATGGTTGCTTCTTATATGGCAGCGTTTACCTCTCATGCGCTGGGACTGGAGAAATTCAGTGTGCCGCTGCATGAGACGCTGGCACTGTCAACACCGGGGCAGATCGGACAGGTGATCCTGTTAGGGGCAGCCTTTGGACTTACCGGTTTATTATTTTCCGGTCTTTTGCAGAAGACGAAGGCGTGGATGGCAAAAGTCCTGCCCAATCCTTACCAGAGGATCGGACTGGTGTCCGTTGCGCTGGCAGCTATCCTGTTTTTGGGACTGGGAGGAAGATACTGTGGACTTGGAACCAATCTGATCCAGGCTGCTTTTGCAGGAGATAAGGTCTATTCCTTTGACTGGATCCTGAAACTGCTGCTTACGGTTCTGACCTTATCTATCGGATTTCAGGGAGGAGAGGTAACCCCTCTGTTTTCCATCGGTGCTACGCTCGGTGTATTGCTTGGCAGCATCCTGGGACTGCCGGTCGAACTATGCGCCGCCCTGGGATATGCCGCCGTCTTCGGAAGTGCTACCAATACACTTATGGCACCGATCTTTATCGGCATCGAAGTGTTTGGTGCCGCCAATGCGGTTCCCTTCACGATCGTTGGTGTCATCGCCTACGCCATAAACAGAAACCGCTCCATCTATACCGCCCAGATACTGCATCGGAACCCTTCCTAACCAAACCGACACAAACTTCCTGCCCGCAGATCACAGTCAATGTTGATCCATCCGGGCATCCGCAGGCTTAAATAAATCAAGTGATTTTTGCCCGGTAAACTGGATTGTCTGCAAAATGATGGATGAAAAATTGTCGCAGAGTATTAGCCTTTCCCAGATCAGTCTGCACGCCGTCAGATTACGATGAATACGTGCGGAGAGTGTGTCTGAACCCCCTTGCAGGCAGTAGCAGCAGAATTTTCACGGCACGTTCTCACTACCTGCGCTGACGCAGCGGTGCATAAGCTTCCGGGTTTAACATGTTAAACCCGGAAGCTAAGCACCGGCGAGCGCAGAGTGCCGTTTAAAATTCTGACTGACTACCGCCTGCCGGGGGTGAGTTTCGCTCGGAGCACGTAATTCAAACATCGTAATCTGACGGCGTGCAGACTTGGGAAAGGCGTAAGGTACCAAGACAATTTTTCATCCATCATTTACGCAGACTTTGACAGCCTTCGAGCAAAAATCTTTAATTATATTTTCCTGCGGATGCCCGGATGATCAATCACGGTGATTGGAGGGGGCAGGAAGTTTGCACTAGTTTGGCTGATGGAGGGGGCGGCTGTTTACAGGGGCAGCAAAGTGGTGTAACATGGGGGGAGAAGTGGGCGTTCGAGGGACGCTTTGGAATGAAACAGGAAATGGGGATTATTATGTCACGACCACCAAAAAAGAGAAGAATTTGTAAGATTCCGTCTTTTCAGAGATTTAATCCGGAAAAGGTGAAATCAGAGGAGACGGTGATATTAGAAGTAGATGAGTATGAGAGTATCCGTCTGATCGACTATGAAGGACTGACGCAGGAGGAATGTGCGAAACAGATGAATCTGATTCGAACCAGTGTACAGGCGATCTATGCACAGGCGAGACGAAAGCTGGCAGACAGTCTGGTCAACGGAAAGCGGCTGGAGATCCGCGGCGGCGCCTATGTCGTGTGCGAAGGAGACCGGCAGGAATGTATTATTCGTCATCGTGCCGGGGATCAGTGCGTGCGGGAGGATGCGCCGAAGCAGTAAAGAAGAGCCGAACCAGCCCGGATGTCGGAAGGAAGAATGGATATACGGGGCGGAGTCGTTGGCAGAAACAGAAAGGGTGACGGGGAGAACCATTGACAGAGACAGAGGGGGTGACGAGGGAGACTATGCAAATAACGCAAAACAGTGGAGCAGAGGGGGAATACAAGCGGAAAATTCTGGAGAAAGAGAGAGAAATCTTTTATCTGGAAAAAAGAATCACAGATCTGCGGCTGGAGATACCGGAGAGAACCCTGTGGAAAAAATGCGGTCCATATATCATAGTATTTGCCTGCTTTTTGCTTGTACAGTTTCTAAATAACTGGGTCGTCTTCTATATGAACGGAGAGATCCCGATGGCTGGTCTTGGTATTGTATTTCTGATCCTGCTTGCATTGGATGTGTGGCGTGACCGCCGCAAGCGGAAACAGCAGGAAAAGATACGGACGATCCGGTGTGCATGCGACACGCTGCAGGAGGAACTACGGCAGCTGCGGGAGGAAATGAGGCAGATATAAAAGAAATAACAGCCGATTCCGTGGAATGATGTGATAAAATACGGAAATCGGCTGTTTGTGTTACAGGGGATATTGTCTTAAAAAATGTGAAAACTATCTTTTGAGTAAAAAATTATTACTGTTAAAAGAGGCAAAGGTCACATTCTCAAGATAGATTTTAGCTCTGGTAGCCATGTGGATGGGATTTATGCCAGTTCCAGGCGGTTGAGATGATCGTTTCGAGATCATCGAACTGTGGTTTCCAGCCGAGTACACTCTTCGCCTTGTCGCTGGATGCGATCAAAGTGGAAGGGTCACCGGCACGGCGTGGCTCTTCCTTTGCAGGGATCGGATGACCGGTTACCTTACGGGCAGTTTCGATTACCTCTTTTACGGTAAATCCGACACCGTTTCCGAGATTGAAGATATTGCTTTCACCGCCTTTGCGCAGATAATTCAGTGCCAGGATATGTGCCTGTGCCAGATCATTGACATGAATGTAGTCACGTACACAGGTTCCGTCCTTTGTTTCATAATCGGTACCGAAGATAGAGATTGCTTCACGCTGGTTATTCGGAACCTGCAGGATCAGCGGAATCAGATGAGTCTCCGGATCGTGGGCTTCACCGATGCAGCCATCCGGATGTGCGCCACAGGCATTGAAGTAACGCAGTGACACGAAGCGCAGATCATGTGCCTGAGAAGTCCAACGGAACATCTTCTCCATAGACAGCTTTGTCTCGCCGTAGCAGTTGGTTGGAAGGGTGCGGTCTGTTTCGAGGATCGGGATCGATTCCGGTTCGCCGTAGGTGGCAGCTGTCGAAGAAAACACGATCTTGTCGATGTGATGTGCAACCATGCTTTCCAGCAGAACTTCGGTACCACACAGATTATTACTGTAATATTTTAACGGATCTTTCATACTTTCACCAACCTGTGAGCTGGCAGCAAAATGGATCACGCCGTCAATGTCTTCCTTCTCAAAAATAGAATCTACAAATGCTCGGTCACGGATATCGCCCTCATAGAAAGTTGCTTCCGGATGGACCGCTTCTTTATGTCCGGTGGAAAGGTTGTCAGCGATCACGACAGATTCACCGGCTTTGATCAATTCATAGACTGTATGGGAACCGATATAACCGGCACCACCTAATACTAAGATACGTTTCATAATAACCTCCATTCCGCAGACGCTTTGCGTCGAAGAAATCGCAGGCAAAATATCAGATTTTGCTTTGCGATCAGGGCTATTTTGTGACGCCTGCGGCACAAATAGCCGTGTGTAAAAATACTGCATCAGCAGTATTTTTCACACTGACCTCCAAAAAATAAATACTATGTTGTCAGTGGTGGTTTGCGATGATTACAGAACTTTCATACCGCCGTATTTACGGATCATCAGAATACTGCAGGCGTCTTTGCCGAACAGATCATCCATTGCCTGCTTATATTCTGCGACTGCATCATTACTTACAAAAGCCTGGATCGTTCCGGCAAAGCCACCGCCATGAACACGGCAGACACCACGATCGCCCAGTACCGACTCGCTGACGGCAAGTGCCAGAGACATGTTCTGGCTCTGTACATCCTGACTGGAATAAATGTTTTGCAGATATTTGAAGGAAGAATCACCGGAAGCTGCCACTGTCTGCAGGAATGCCGGAATATCTTCGTGGTTTAATGCCGCAACCTCTTTTCTTACACGTTCATTTTCCTGGAAGAAATGAATTGTGCGCAGTACACTTCGATCTGAGGTGGCTTTACGGACTTCCGGAAGTCTCTTCCAAAAGTCGTCTACCGGTACTTCATGAAGTACCTCTTTACCGAAGAACTGTGCAACAGCTTTCATCTCGGCAGGAATCGCAGCATAATCCGGTGTCAGATCTGCATGGGAACCCTTTGTATCTGTGATACACAGGCTGTAGCCGTGTTTTGCCATGTCGAAGGAAACCTTTTCTACAACAGGACTGGCAGGGTCTGCAAAATCAATATGTACAAGGCTTCCGACAGAGCATGCCATCTGATCCATCAGACCGCATGGCTTGCCGAAATACACGTTCTCGGCATATTGTCCCATGATCGCAATCTCGATCGGGGAGATCTTCATATCGTTATACAGACCGGAGATAATCGTTCCGATGATCGTCTCAAAAGCGGCAGAGGAGGAAAGTCCTGCACCGATCAGAACATCGCTTGTAATATATGTCTGAAAACCACCGATCTGGTAGCCTTTATCTTTTACAGCGAATAACACACCCTTGATCAGGGCAAGCGTGGATTCTTTCTCGGATTCCTGCAGGGACAGATCCTTCAGATCGACGGTGATCAGATCGTATCCATCGGAGATAACCTTTACGACCGGCTCAGCCAGAGGTGTTACGATCGCGATCGCATCGTTATTGATCGAAGCGGCAAGAACTTCACCATGCTGGTGGTCTGTATGGTTTCCTCCGATCTCGCTGCGGCCGGGTGCGCTGTAGATGGAGACTTCGCCGGTGCCAAACGCCTTTTCATAGCATTCGATCGCCCGGATGTACCGCTCTGTCTGGTAGGCGATACGGTCGGCATCGATGTAGATATCCGTTAAAAGTTCCTGGTAGGCTCCCTGGCGGAAAGCCTCCTTAAGTGTGGTGGTTTGATTCATGATGAAATCCTCCCTTGCGTGTATGATGTGTTCTATATAACGAATCGTAAGCAATCCAGCAGTATAAAAAGATATATAGTAACTACTTGCTATTTGCTATACAGGCGGAAGCGCAACCGAGTGCGCTAATAAATTCCAAACCTAAAATTTATGATACGGTATCTATATCGAATTGTCAATATGGGGAATGAGAGAAGGCAATCTGTGACAATGCAGAGAAAAAAAGGGATCCTTTAGGGAGAGAAGGGTTGAATAAGCACCGGGAGAGCGAAAAAGCGGACTGCGCCGTGAAGTCTTACAAGGTGTCAGAAAAATTAAGAAGAGAGAATGGGCGGAAGGAAGAACAGGTCAAAAAAGACCGGGACAAAATGAAAAGAAAAACGGGAAAAGCTGATTGACAAAATGCGCAACTGTTGATAATCTAATAACAATAAGTTGCGCAATACCCTGTAAAGGAGGTTTAGAAGAAAATGGCAAAACACGACGAATCTATACCGGCAAAGGGAAGGGAGCAGGGCAGGATCACGATCGGTGATGTTGCAGAGGCATTAGGAATATCTAAGACAACCGTGTCCAGAGCGATTTCCGGGAAGGGCAGGATCGGAGAACAGACGAGACAGCGGGTGCTTGATTATATAGAAGAGAATAATTACAGACCGAATCTGATGGCGCAGGGACTTGCACAGTCCAAGACGTATAATATTGGCTGGGTGATACCGGGCGATTCGACGATTACGGATCTTCCTTTTTTTCAACGGTGCATGATCGGAATCAGTGAGGTTGCATCGAAGGAGAATTATGATATTCTGATCTCGATGGTCTATGATCATGAGCTGGAGCATTTGCGCCGGGTCGTTGAGAATCATAAGGTAGATGGTATTATTCTGGGGCGTACGCTGATCGACGATGAACGAGTGCGTTTTCTGAAAGAACAGGATATTCCGTTTGTCGTCATCGGCAGTTCTGAGGAACCGGGAGTTGTACAGATTGATAATGACCATATCAGGGCATGTGAGGAACTGACCTCGATCCTGATCATGAAAGGAATCCGCCGTCTGGCATTGATCGGTGGAGATGAGAATCATGTTGTAAACCAGACACGAAGAAAAGGGTTTGAAAGGGCGGTTGCAGCGCAGCAGCTGAAGGAAGAGGACGTGTTCATCTATATGAATGGTGAGAAAAAGGTGGATATAGAGCGTTATGTGGAAGAGGCTTTGCGCAATCATGTAGACTGCATTGTTACGATGGATGACCGGATCGGCTATGAGGTGATCGGCGTCCTGAAGCGGGAGGATATCCATATACCGGATCAGATCAAACTGGCTTCTTTTTACAGCAGTGATCTGCTGGAAAGCAACCAGCCGGCAGTTACGGCGCTGCAATATGATCCGAGGGAACTGGGAGCGGTTGCCTGCAAGACGCTGTTTGATATGATGGATGGACGGCAGGTAGACGGCAAAGTTCTGCTTAGCTACGAAGTGGCACTGAGAGGCTCTACACAATAGTCGTTTCCCTGGTCGAAAGAGGTACGGAGCAATAGTCACCTCCCTGCCCGAAAGAGGCAACACACAACAGTCATATTCATACTCAAAAGAGACACCGGACGGAAGGTGTCTCTTTTTTGATATGATAGAAAACATAACAGCTTCCCTGATATACCGGATCCGGATGAAGGGCAATTTGGTGGGGTGACGATATCCTGATTTTGTGCTAAAATAAGGCAGATTGTAGATGGGCGAAGATCATGGGGAAGCGCACCCGCCATGATCTGTTGCTGCCTGCATGGGCGCGCAGAAAAGAGGGATAAAAATGGCACAGGCTCTTATTTTTTTGGCACCGGGTTATGAAGAAGTGGAAATGCTGACAGTGGTAGATATGCTTCGTCGTGCAAAGATTTCTGTTGATATGGTTTCTATTACGGATCGACTGGAAGTGACCAGCTCGCATCAGGTAACGATCAAAGCCGATACGTTATTTTCAGATGCGGATTTTCATGAGGCACAGGCACTGATCCTGCCGGGTGGAATACCGGGAACACCAAATCTGCGGGCGTATGGACCACTTTGCGATAAATTAAAAGAATTTGCTGCAGCCGGAAAGACCGTGGCAGCTGTATGTGCTGCACCGACGGTACTGGCATCTCTTGGCATTTTGGAAGGAAAGAAGGCAACCTGTTATCCTTCTTTTGCAGACAAGCTGGAGAGCGGTGAATATGTAAAACAGCCATACGTGGTAGATGGAAATGTTATCACCAGCCGTGGCATGGGAACCTGTATTGAGTTTGCCGGTGCGATCATCACACAGTTGAAGGACAAAGATACGGCAGACGCTGTCAAAGAGGCAATTATATATAATGATGAATATTAATGCACCAAATACCCATGTATTATTGGTAGAGGATGATAAGGAGATCATCAAGAATCTCAGCCTGTTTCTAAAGGAAGAAGGCTTCCGGATCACGGCGGTCTCCGGGCAGAAGGATGCGCTGGAATATATTGAAGTACATGCACAGGAGGTGGATCTGATTCTTCTGGATGTATCTCTGGCGGATGGAAATGGCTTCGCAGTCTGCGCTGCTGTCAAGGCAAATACAGAGATCCCGGTCATCTTTCTGACAGCATCCGGAGACGAATACAGCACCGTCACAGGGCTGGATATGGGAGCAGATGACTATATCAGCAAACCATTTCGTCCCAGGGAACTGATCTCCCGAATGAAAGGCGTGCTGCGGCGCTGCGGAAAGACGCAGTCTGTCCTGGAAATGGGAGACGTCCGTGTGGATACGCTGGGCGGCACTGTGACAAAAATGGGACAGGAGGTCATCCTGTCTGCTCTGGAATATCGTCTGCTTCTCGTATTTATGAATCATCAGGGAATCGTCCTGACGAGAAATCAGTTATTAGAGGAAATATGGGATGTGGCAGGCGAATATGTAAACGACAATACACTGACAGTCTATATAAAACGTCTGCGTCAGAAGATCGAAGACGATCCGCAGAATCCCGCATTGATCCGGACGATCCGCGGCATCGGATACCGGGCTATGTAGCCGGAAGAAAGGAGAAGGATGCGTTTTTTTAGAAATCCGGAGATAAAGAAAGAAATCCTGTGTTATCTGCTGGTCTATCTGGCAGGAACGCTTCTGGCAGTCCGAGCCGCCGGTGTCAGGGTGGCGGCAGGTGTGCTGGCATCCGGTGTGGCTGCGCTGGTTTTGCACCTTGTTTTTACATTGCGAAGGTACCGGCAACTGGCGCATATGGCAGAACAGATGGATCAGATCCTGCATGATGACAGTGCGATCCTGATGCGGGACTGTCAGGAGGGAGAACTGGCGATCCTGCATACACAGCTGAGCAAGCTGGTGCTCCGCTTACGGGAGCAGGCGGGGGATCTGCAGCATGATAAAGTGTTCCTGGCAGATGCCCTGGCAGATATATCCCATCAGCTAAAGACACCATTGACATCCCTGCAGCTGCTGGCAAATTTTCTGAAGGAGGACAATGTCAGTGACGTCAGAAGAAAGGAAATCGCCAGAGATATCATCGCGCTGCTTGGACGAATAGACTGGCTGGTCTACGCATTGCTTAAAATGTCCCGGCTGGATGCGGGCACTTCCGGCATGAAGGAGGAAGAGGTGCTGGTCGGGGCTGTGGTGCAGCAGGCATATGAATTGCTCGCTGTTCCGATGGATCTTCGTGACATAGGCTGGGATTCACAGGTCGTGGAAGGCAGCTGTTATACCGGAGATCTGGCATGGAGTGTGGAGGCAGTCAGCAATATATTGAAAAACTGCATGGAGTATTCACCGGCAGGCAGTACGATCCATGTGGAAGGTTCTGAGAATGCGATCTACACGCAGATCGTGATCCGCGATG
>CAUCOL010000048.1 GCA_958444395.1 uncultured Lachnospiraceae bacterium | reverse complement strand
GAGGCAGCAGATTTTCTGGTGGAGATCATGCCGGTGATGTTTATTCCGGCTGCCGTGGGGCTGCTGGACAGCTGGGGCGTGCTGCAGCCGATCTTGCTTCCAGTGACGGTGATCACAGTTGTAACGACTGTGGCTGTGATGATCGCGGCGGGCTGGACGACGCAGGGAATCATACGTCACCAGAGAAAGAAACGTCCGGATAATAAGGAGATTGATGTATAAGCATTATGTCTGGATGTTACCACTGAATGAAACAGAAATAAAAAAATAAAAAAGAGCAGGAGAATAAAAATGAACTGGGTAGAGGATTCGTTATTTTTTGGCTTGTTTTTAAGCCTGATTGGATATGAGATTGGCCTGTTGATGCGCCGCAAATGGAAAAAGGCAATATTTAATCCGCTGTTGATCTCGATCGTTGTAGTTATGCTGGTGCTTAAGGTCTTACGTGTACCCTATGAGAGGTATAACATGAGTGCAAAATATTTGAGCTATCTGCTCACGCCGTCTACAATCTGTCTGGCAGTACCTTTATATGAACAGATCGATATATTAAAGCAGAATGCCAAAGCGATCATCTGTGGCATCCTGATGGGTGCACTGACGAGCATGGGCAGTGTGCTGGGACTTTCAGCTGCATTTGGACTGAGTCATGCGGAGTATGTTACGATGCTGCCAAAGTCTATCACGACAGCGATCGGTATGGGGGTATCAGAAGAACTGGGGGGAATCGTAACAATCACGGTGGCAGTGATCATCGTAACCGGTATTCTTGGAAATGTACTGGCAGATCTTGTCTGTAAGCTGGCACGGATTCAGGAACCGGTCGCACGCGGAATCGGCATCGGATCGGCATCCCATGCGATTGGAACAGCCAAAGCAATGGAGATGGGAGAGATCGAAGGAGCGATGAGCGGATTGTCGATCGCAGTGTCCGGACTGGTGACCGTATTGGGTGCCACTGTATTTGCAAACTTTTACTAGATGATGTAAAATATAATCAAAAATACCTTATATGGAGGAGAGAAGATTGGAGAAGTTAAAGGAACTGGAACAGGCGGTCAGCCTGGTGAAACAGAAGGGGTCAAAAGAGCATATGGAACAGATGATGGGGCTTTTACAGCAGAGTGATGTATTTGTTCCGGCGACATTTCCAAAGGATACAGATCCAAAGCTGCTGCGGCAGCTGGCAGAGAAGAAAGGAAATCAGCCGATACCACAGGGGGTTGTTCCACAGCCATCGATTCTTGAGAATAAGGACGGACAGAAGTTTCTGCCGGTATTTACGAGTCAGGAACAGGTCGAAAAAGGCAGCCAGAGACCGCCGATGATATTGGGAATGCCATTTAAGGCAGCCTGTGATCTGCTGGCAAAGGAGCGCGGACTGCAGGGCATTGTGATCAATGCATTCGATCAGAATCTGGTGCTGAATGCGACAGTCAATGTGGAGAAAGAGCCACAGCAGGACGTACAGATCACAGCGGAGCAGTTTCATGCATTTATGCGTCAGCAGGTGGAGGCGAATCTTTTTCCGCAGGCTGTTCTGGAGCAGAAGAAAGAGTACATAGAGGATCTTCGGAAACGTCAGGGGGCTGTGCTGGCAGAATTATACCAGCCGCTTTATGAAGGAGATAATGCGTGCCCGTATGATGCGGATGATTTTGATGTGATGCCGTTAAACATCCGTGAGGATCTTACAATCTTCCGGATCATGATGCCATCGCAAGGACTTGTCGCAGGTACCTGTCCGGCAGTGCTGATCGCATGGAATCCACAGGAAGAACTGGCACGCTACTTTGGTATCGTACTGGGAAAAAACGGTGATGCACATATCATGGAAGCAAAGGCAGATGGTACGAAGCAGGATCTGGGAGATGCACCGTCTGAGGGAAGTGAACTGCAGTATCTGATCGACCTGATCGATGCATGAGAAAGCGGTTCTGCAGATGGATAAAAGCATTTGTGGGTGATAGCTCACAACGTTTCAGAAACGACAGGATTCGTTCTTAAATTTACGAAAATGTTGCGTGTTTTTGTTGCCAAACACAGGCTATTTGGTATATAATTTCAATAACGGTTTTGAATCGTTCATACTGTAAGGAAAGGGTGGGACAGTTTCTGCCCGGATGGAGAAAGGTTTATGCAAAAGAAAGGGATACTCCCGATTCTTCTTGCGATGACACTGACCGTATCGTCACTGACCGGTTGTAGCGGCTCAGATCAGGAGGCACAGGTTACGTCATCCGCAGGACAGGAGCAGCAGGATACACAAAAGGCACTGCAGGGACATAATGAAGATGTTACTGCCAATCTGGGAGTCTGGGGTCGAGCTATGGGATCAGTACTCATTTCAATGAATGAGGGAAGTCCGTATTATTTCGGTGGCTATGAGGAGACCGAGGCGAACCGGAAGGCAGCGGCTGATATCTTAAACTCCAGCTGGAATATCAGTAACCGGAAGGAACTGCTCGGACAGATTTATGAATTGATCACAGAGGGCAGCCGGAAGGAGTACCGGCAGGAAGCTGCCCAAATGAACCGGCTGTCAGATAAGAAGCTGAAGAAGGTCATGTCTCAGCTGTCCGGCTCATTGCTGATTCATTATCAGCAGATACAGAGGAACTGGCAGACCTGGGGCAGGGATGGACTGCTGGCATGGGATATGTGCCGCGTTTCTCATCTGGTACAGTGGGGACTTATCGCAGAATATCTTACATTGGACGAGGCGCAGGCTCTGATTGAGCCGGCGGCACGCAGATTACAGGAGAAGTTTCAGAGCTGGGAACAGGTGATCACAAACTGGCTGGATGGATATGCATTATATGCTGTGATTGACACAGAGCAGCCGGATAACGATTATCAGAAACGAAAAGAAGTATATGAAAAGCTGGTAGAACAGCAGAAACAGGCAGGCGTATTATATGATGATGACCTGTTTCAGGAAGAGATCGTTCCATTGACAAACTGTACCTATAAGACGCTCTTTCAAGAATTGAAAAAGACGCAGAAGAAGTCTGGTCATAAGAATAAGAAAGGGAAGAAACAGTCCCAAAAGAACGATGAATGAAGAAAGGCATGGTTAGTTAAATGATACTATATCTGATTCGTCATGGCAGACAGGCAAGCACCGACTGTAATGTCAACGTAGAGCTTTCTGCGGAAGGCAGACGACAGGCAGAACTGCTTGGCGAACGAATGAACCGGTATAAGCTGGATGCTGTCTATGCAAGTGATCTGATTCGTGCAAAGGAAACCGCACAGATTGCCTTTGGTGGCCGATCGGATCTGAAGACGGAGTTACAGATCCGTCCGGGACTGGCAGAGGTTGATTTTGGAGAATTGACCGGTTGTCCGGATGAAAAGGTCAAGGAGTTCTATGCACAGTATTATGAGGATCAGCTGGAGCTGTTTGAGGAAGGCCATATTCAGAAGGGAAATGCGCTGGATGAGGTGAATCAGTTCGTCGGCGATTACTTCGTTCCGACCGATGAGATCTGGTATCCACAGGGAGAGGATGGACCGGCGGTACTCAGCAGAGTGATGCCGATTGTAGAAGAATGGATCGGGAGCGGGTATCAGAATATTGCTGTTGTCACACATGGCGGAGTGATCCGTATCCTTTTAGCGGCGTTGTTTGGAGGAGATTTTGCAAAACGACTGCTATTTGCGACCTCTCTGGAAAACTGCAGTATCACCCAGCTTCATTTTGATGAAGCAAAGCATGGCTTTTATCTGGATCGTTTTAATGATTATGCACATCTGGAGCAGGATGAGTCGCTGCTTCGCTGTCACTTTACAAGATAAAGTATGGATAACATATTTATAAATAGAACACAAAGAAAGGTTAAAGGTATTATGGCAAAAATTATTTTAGCATCTGCATCTCCGAGAAGAAAGGAGATTTTGGAACAGGTTGGGATTACATGTGAAGTAATGCCGAGTCAGGTCGCAGAAGAGACACAGGCAGAAGATATAGGAGCATACGTAGAGGCACTTTCTTCTGCAAAGGCAGAGGACATCGCAGGTCAGGTAGATGGTGACTTTGTGATCATCGGAGCAGATACGGTTGTAGTAAAAGATGGTGCTGTTTTTGGAAAGCCAAATACAGAGGAGGAAGCATGTCAGATGCTGGCTGCGTTGCAGGGTGACCGCCATGAGGTATATACCGGTGTGACACTGATCTCCGTAGCGAATGGAGAGGGATTGATCGATACATTCCATGTACGCACGATCGTAGACATGATGCCTATGACGGCAGAGCAGATCTCAAGCTATGTAGGATCCGGTGAGCCGATGGACAAGGCCGGTGCATATGGCATTCAGGGACAGGGTGCTGCCTATATCCGTGATATTGCCGGAGATTATTACAACGTAGTCGGACTTCCGATATCCACTGTATTATCCAGACTGGCAAATATGGGCGTAGACCTGTACGCATAGAAAAAGAAAACTGGTTAAAAAGAGATGCCGGGAGCAGATGCTCCCGGCTTTTGCTTTGCCGGAAACATGATTTTTGCCGGGAAAATGGACTTCGGCTACCATAATCGTTACCGGGAAGGATCGCAGAGGATGGGAAAATTTTTATGGAAAAATCTGCAAAGTGAATAAAAATACAAAAATAATGAATAAATATAATTATTATTGACCGGACAAATAAAAACTGCAACTTTGAAAAATAAATAAAAAAGGGGAAAATATTGCAAAACATCCGAAAATAAAAGGAAAAACGGGATATTGATAATAAAAAAACAGTTCGTACCATTTTTCGTCAAATTATACAAAAATGAATTTTTATGCAGAAAATGGAAAAATAAGGTTGCATATTCCATAGGCTAGCAGTATAATGAATCAGGAATTTTGAAAGGAATGGAATGTGATATGATTAAAGTAGGAATTATTGGATCTACCGGCTATGCCGGACAGGAACTGGTACGCATTTTGCTTCAGCATCCGGAAGCAGAGATCGTATGGTATGGCTCCCGGTCTTATATTGATAAAAAGTACAGCGAAGTATTTGGAAATATGTTTCAGCTGGTAGAGGATGTATGCAAAGGCGAAGATATGGATGCGCTTGCCAGTCAGGTCGATGTGATCTTTACAGCGACCCCACAGGGCTTATGCGGTTCTCTTGTGAATGAAGAGATCTTATCAAAGGTTAAGATCATTGACCTGAGTGCTGATTTCCGTATTAAAGATGTAGATAAATATGAGGAGTGGTACGGGATCAAGCATCAGAGTCCTTCCTTTATAAAGGAAGCAGTATACGGACTCTGTGAGATTAATCGTGCAGACGTGAAGAACGCCCGTTTGATCGCCAATCCGGGCTGTTTCCCGACCTGCTCTGTTTTATCGATCTATCCACTGGCAAAAGAGGGGCTGATCGATATGAATACTGTGATCATTGATGCAAAGTCCGGTACATCCGGTGCCGGCAGAAGTGCTAAGGTGGCAAATCTCTATTGTGAAGTCAATGAAAGTATTAAGGCATATGGAGTGGCTACCCATCGTCATACGCCGGAGATTGAGGATCAGTTAAGCTATGCATCCGGACAGGAGGTTCGGATCAACTTTACGCCACATCTTGTACCGATGAACCGTGGTATTCTGGTGACAGCGTATGCGTCCCTGACAAAGGATGTTACCTATGAAGAGGTCAAGGCTGTTTATGATAAGTATTATGCAGACGAATATTTTGTACGTGTGCTGGAAAAGGATGTGAATCCGGAAACACGCTGGGTCGAGGGCAGCAATTTTGCTGATGTGAATTTTAAGATCGATCCGCGTACGCACCGTATTATCATGATGGGTGCGATCGACAATGTGGTAAAGGGTGCTGCCGGACAGGCAGTGCAGAACATGAACATTTTATTTGGGCTGGAGGAAAATACAGGCTTAAAGATGGTTCCGATGTTCCCATAATAGAGACAGGAAGTTTGGATCAGCCGGCTGTCTGCTTTTGAGCGAGAGCAGATGGATTGAAAGGTCGAAGAGACAGCACCGACAGGGTTGTTTCTTTTCCTTGCAGATGGATACGCTTAGAAATGAGGAGAAACATGAGTACAGAGGAAAAGCAGGAATATTTAGATCAGATCACCGTAAAGGCAGAGACACTGATAGAGGCACTTCCTTATATCCGTGATTTTAATAATAAGATCGTAGTTGTAAAATATGGTGGCAGTGCGATGCTGGATAAGCATCTGGAAGAGAGCGTGATCAAGGATGTGGCATTGCTTAAGCTGGTCGGCATGCAGCCAATCATCGTGCATGGCGGTGGAAAAGAGATCAGTAAATGGATCGATAAAGTGGGAAAAGAAACGGAATTTGTCGATGGCTTCCGCCGCACAGACCGCGAAACGATGGAGATCGCTGAGATGGTTTTAAACCGTCTGAATAAAAATCTGGTACAGATGGTAGAACGCATTGGTGTAAAAGCAGTGGGTATTTCCGGTAAAGATGGCGGCATGATCCAGGTAGAGAAGAAGATGCCAAATGGAAAAGACATCGGATATGTCGGAGACGTCAAGGAAGTAAATACACTTCTGCTGGAGACGCTGCTTGCAAATGATTTTATACCGATCATCGCACCGATCGGCATGGGCGAAGATGGTGAGACATACAATATCAACGCAGATGATGCTGCCTGTGGCATTGCGGCAGCGATCGGAGCAGAGAAACTGGCGTTCCTTACGGATGTAGAGGGTGTTTATATGGATCCGGAGGATCCGTCATCCCTGATCTCTGTTATGAATCTGGAGGAGGCAGATGAGCTGATCGCCAATGGTACGATCAAGGGAGGTATGCTTCCAAAGGTAAATAACTGTATTAATGCAGTAAATTCCGGAGTGGGACGTGTACATATCCTGGACGGACGGAAAGAACACTGTCTGTTACTGGAGTTCTTTACAAAGAAGGGTATCGGTACAGCGATTATTGATACCGAGAGCGGATTGTATGAAAATGAACGTTAAATAAAACGATGTGATAGAAAAGAGGGCGCATATGGATAAGCAGAAAGCAGATTTACATTTTATACATACATATAACAGAAGTGTTACCTTTGTAAAGGGAGAGGACGTATATCTTTATGATGATACCGGTAAGAAATACCTGGATATGGGAGCAGGCATCGCTGTTTCAGCACTGGGATACAGCAATGAGGAATATAAGCAGGGGCTGAAGGATCAGATCGATAAACTGATCCATGTATCGAATCTGTATTTTACAGAGCCTGCTGTAAAGGCAGCATCGTATCTGGCAGAAGCGACAGGTCTGGATCGTGTATTCTTTACGAACAGTGGTGCTGAGGCGATCGAGGGTGCTTTGAAACTTGCCAGAAAGTATGCTTATCTGAAGAATAAAGACAGCAAGGGTGAGATCATCGCGATGGAGCATTCCTTCCACGGAAGAACGATGGGAGCATTATCGGTAACAGGTACAAAGCATTACAGAGAAGCTTTCGAGCCATTGATCGGCGGTGTATCCTTCGCAGAATACAATGATCTGGAGAGCGTAAAGAAGCTGGTAACACCGGATACCTGTGCGATCATCATGGAGTCCCTGCAGGGCGAGGGTGGCATTCATCCGGCACAGGAGTCATTTATGAAAGGAATCCGCAAACTTTGTGACGAGAACGACATTCTTCTGATCCTGGATGAGATTCAGTGTGGTATGGGACGTACCGGAAAGATGTTCACATTTGAACATTACGGGATCAAGCCGGATATTCTGACCTGTGCTAAGGCTTTAGGCTGCGGAGTGCCGGTTGGTGCTTTTGTGGCGACCGAAAAGGTAGCACAGGCAATGGTACCGGGGGATCACGGCACGACCTATGGAGGAAATCCATTAGCTACGGCCGCTGTCTGCAAGGTGTTTGAAATCTTTAAGAAAGATGGAATCTTAGAGCATGTACAGCAGCTGACACCATACCTGACGGAGAAGCTGCATGCACTGGCAGAGAAACACAGCGTAGTAAAGGAAGTGCGTGGTCTTGGATTTATGCAGGGCATGGAGCTTTCCATCCCGGCGGGTGAAGTAATTGCCAGGGCACTGGATCGAGGACTTGTATTGATTTCTGCCGGAACCAATATCATCCGTTTTGTGCCGCCGCTGGTGATCGAAAAAGAGCATATCGACCAGATGTGCAATATTTTGGATGAGATTCTGGATTAACAGAATATAAAGCGCAAAAAGTCCGTTATCGTGATCTGATATGATTCCCCTTAAGCAGACAGGGTAAATAACCAAAATCTGCTTAAGGGGATTTTTGCATCCCGATATATAATCAACTAAAACTTCCCACATCGTGATAACAGTTAAAGACGTGACATCCTCGTTTGTGCAGCATTTTTCCGAATGACCGGCATAAAGTACAGACAAGGGGACATACTTTAGTATAAGGTAAATGATAAAATGTGGATTCGCATGTCGGTCGGAACGTATGGCAGATATGCGGGAAGGGAAGGTATCTATGTGGGGAGCGGTCATTTCTTTGATATCCGGTATTCTGATGAGTGTGCAGGGGGTTTTTAATACAGAGATAACGAAGCAGACCGGTGTCTGGGTGTCAGCTTCCTTTGTGCAGCTGACAGCCCTTTTGGTCTGTCTGGCGGCCTGGCTGGTGACCGGCAGGGAAGGAACCTTTGGCGGGATTGCGCACGTGCAGCCGCGTTATATGTTGTTAGGCGGAGTGATCGGTGCCTTTATCACCTATACCGTGATCGTCGGCATGAACCGTCTGGGACCGGCAAAGGCTGTGATGCTGATCGTTGCGGCGCAGATCATTGCTGCGTATCTGATCGAACTATTTGGATGGTTTGGCGTGGAGAAGGCAGGATTTGCCTGGAATCGTCTGATCGGTGCGGTATTGTTTGTTGCCGGAATCATTTTATTCAAAAAGAACTGATCCGGGAATGGCTTTCTGACGGGCTGTAAAGAGTCGCCTCAAAAATTAAGAAAAGGTTCATAAAATTTGTGAATAGTATCTCTTGTATTTGCAGGGGTGATTCGTTAAAATAGAAGCATACTGAGTATTTCTTTGTAATGCGGGCGCATTTTGCCGGTACTGGCAGCTTTTGGAAACGAAGCAGAGACAGTACGCAAAAGGAGGCAGTATGAAGAAAGAAAAATGGATCACAGCTATCATTTGTGGCATCTTCCTGGTGGTTGCAGCCGTGTTTTATATCCGCTCACAGTATGGGCAGAGCCTGTCCGGAAAGGCAGGCACAGAGTGGACAGAGATTGCAGCATCG
>CAUCOL010000047.1 GCA_958444395.1 uncultured Lachnospiraceae bacterium | reverse complement strand
CTCCCTCTTCCACATGTAAACTGATATCTTTTAACACACTTTTTCCGGCAAAGCTTTTCTTTGCGTGCTTTAATTCAAATAGATTCATACAGATCCTCCCTAACGATAATATTCCAGTTTCTTCTCGATTGCTTCCATGATAAATGCTACCAGGAAGTTAAATACATAATAGAACACACCTGCAATAAATAATGGCAGGATGCTTGTCTGTGCTGCAGCAATCTGCTTTGCCAGAGTAAACATCTCCGTATATGCCAGCGCAAATGCCAGAGAAGTATCTTTTACCAGTGTGATCACCTCATTGGTAACCGGCGGCATCACACGTTTTACCATCTGTGGGAAGATAATCTTCCAGAAGGTCTGTGTCTTTGAATAGCCAAGAACCATCGCTGCCTCTCTCTGTCCTTTCGGAATGCTCTGGATACCGGAACGGTAGATCTCAGCAAAATATGCGGCATAGTTTAATGCAAAACCTATGATCACTGCATAGAAACGATATGTATAGGATAATGACATTCCAAACAGATAATATGGTCCGAAAAATACAACCAGCAGCTGCAGCATCAACGGGGTACCACGCATGATCGAAATATAGATCCGTGCGATCCATTGCAACGGTTTAAAAGAAGACATCCGGATAAATGTAATCACCAGACCCAGTGGCATAGAAAATACCAGCGTCAGTACAAAGATACCCAGAGTTGCCAGCATTCCCTTTCCGAGCTGTTCCACAATCTCCGAAATACTCAGTTTATTACCAGAAGAATCTTTCGGCTGTGCAGCGGCTGCTTCATCGCCACTCTTCTGCTCCTGCACATCCGTTAATTTATCCTCTGCACTCAGTGATACACTGTCCTCCAGCTTCCACTTTGCCGCGATCTTATCAAAAGTTCCATCCTCCAGCATTGCAAGCAATGTCATCTGTACCTTATCACGAAGCTCTGTATTTCCCTTTTTAAAACCGACACCATACTGCTCCGTCGATACCTGTTCGTCCAGAATACGGAACTTCTCCCCGCGTGATTCTACCTGATATTTCGCTACACCGATATCCATACAGATGGCATCCGCTACACCACTTTCCAGATTCATGAACGCACTGTTATAATCTGCTACCTGCTGCAGATCCTTAAAGGATCTGGCAAGGGCAAGATTCTCCTCCGTCGCATCGTCACCTGTAAAAGCCGCCAGAGCAGAAGAATCCGCCTGCACGATAACAATTTTTCCCTTCATATCATCCAGCTTCTGAATCGGTGAATCTTTCTTTACGATCACGACCTGCGAATTATCCACATAAGGGGTAGTCCATGTATAGTCCTCCTCACGGCCATTCATTGTGAATCCATTCCAGATGCAGTCAATGGAACCGGAATTTAACTCCATATCCTTAGAATCCCAGTCAATCGGCTGTTTTACCAGTGTCCAGCCATTCCGGTCACACACCTCCTGTGCCAGATCCAGATCAAAGCCTACATATTCCCCATTGTCATCCTTGTAGCCATATGGCGGAAATTCTGCGTCAAAGCCCACAATAAATGTGTTCTCGTCATTTTTTGCTGCCGTGGCGGTTATCGTATCGCCAGCCCCGATCCCTATAATGCATAATAAGGTCAACAGCCACATTCCTATTCTTTTCATCCATTCGTCTCCTTTGTCTCTTTGTGCTATATGAAATACCGGTCCCAGCTTTCCGCATGGAATTTCCACACTAATGTACAAACTCCGGTTTTGGTTTTTCGTATTGAATTTCTTCTACTAACATGCAAACTCCGGTCCCGGCTTTCCGCATTGAATTCCCCACACTAGCGTGCAAACTCCAGGCTTTTCAGTGTTGCCTTCAAATACTTCGACAGCTCTGCATTATCGCTGGACACCTCGATGATCCATGTGTCCTCCAGTGCATTGATCAGGTAAATATCTTTCTTGCAGCCCTTTGCATCCTTCTTCACAGTGACATGGATCGCCGGCAGACTCTTCCCCTTGCCGATGGACTCTGATGCCGGCTGCTGATACAGGCCGTCTTTATTATTCTTCATCAGATTGCCCACATACTCTTCACGCATCATCTCCGACGTATACAGCTTCATATAGGCATTTGCATCCTTCTTGGCAGTCAGATTAATGCTCTTTTGCTTTTTATTGCTGTCCAGTTTAAATTTCTCGTCAGAATAATCAAAGGAGAAGCCAAGATCCGTACAGGTGCGCAGGAAATAGCGTTCCTTTCCATTGATCTTCTTCGTGATCTCCGTCTCATCGGATGGCGCATATTTCTCCATCGGTGCATCGTATACATTATCGCCTGTCTCCGGTGCAGCACCATTCACTGTGATGACGACCTGATCCGCTTTCATTCCTTCCAGAAATGTATTTACCACTGATCCCATCAGGATACGCTCTCCGGCACTTCCCGCACTCTGCAGCTGCTGCAAAAATGCTTCATTAAAATCCAGATACAGCACCTGATTGCCCTCTTCGGTCTTTAACTCTACCTGGTTGAGAAGGACATCGTCTCCCAACACGCCCTTTTCTTTCAGCTTTGCAAGGATCGTGTCCTGATCCACAGAAGTCACCTTCTCCACACGGGATATGATAAACTCTGCATTTTTATCTCCATAATACACCGTCATATCCTGTAATATCTGTGGCGCATTTGTAGTTCCCTTTCCCAGCTTGCTGCAACCGGAAGATGCCACCATAGACACTGCTAATACCATACATAAAATACTCTTTTTATTAAACATCGCTTTTCCTCTCTTTTCTCATATCCTATATTACAATCTTCTTATTCTGTCTGAGGAAGGAATACAGTGAAACAGCTCCAGACATTCTCTGTTCGTCCCGTAGAATACATCCTCCTGCCCGCTGATCAAACGGCAGAAACGCTCCATGCGTTCCCAGTTCTTATGTACCGCAAACTCATAGCTGTGTCCCCAGACATAAAATAACAGCTGCTCGTCCGGCTTCGGCTGACAGGCGAGAAACTGCTCAGCCAGTGCAAACAGCTGCTCATCATCATGATGACAGGTCGCTGCCAGTCGAAGCGGTTCCTTTGGAATTGCAAAGGAATGTGTACTCTCAACCGTCCTTCCATACAAGATCCCCTTACGCCGCAGATATTCTACAGCTGTATCCGGGCAGTCTCCATAAGCATATGCCATGCCGACCGGACGTCTCCCATAGATCCGTTCAATATTCTCTATGTCCGGTGCAAACTCAGCTTCCAGCTCGTCCTCAGACTTTCCGGTCAGCCCGGCATGTGTCAGACCATGTGTGGCAATCTCATGCCCCCGATACAGATCCCCTATGTCCTGTTGATTCATACGGCAGATTGGTATTCCTTCGATCTCAAACCGGCTTTCCTCCGTCTGAATCCCCGTATTCAGATTAAACGTCGCCTTGCAGCCGTATCTATTAAAGATCTCCACCAGCTGTCTGTCCTGACAGATACCATCATCGTAGCTGAATGTCACAGCTTTTTGATATTTTTTCATTTTTCTCTCCATTCTGTAGACGTCTTACACTGAAGAAATCACAACGGCACCATAGCAGCTCCACTCTGCCGTCGAAACTTTCCTCAATGCCTGCGAAACCAAAAGCACGTCCACTTCTTTCTATTGAACGCATACGGTTTTTTCCGAAAAGAAACCGGACAAATGTATAGAATCTGTCCGGTTTCACGCTTACTTTCATTCACTTTTCAACCGATATTCTCTGTATGTATCAGTACCTGCCACGCAGGCAGTGACTCTGTCAGGTGCGCTCTAACTCTACCTGCCAAAAACCACCTACATCTACCGGTTCCTGCAGCTTCTCCACTTTAAACTTGTACATCGCCTCATCCAGCTTCCGATTAAACTGAATCTGCGTACAATCAGTGTCCGGCTCCTGCAAAATAATAATATCGCCGATCTTGGCATAACTATATGCCGAGCCCAATGTTTTAAATGTTGCCTTCCAAACTTCCTTTTTCTTCTTAAAACCAAACACGACTTTCACCCCGCTTTGTTTTTTTCTTTCCTCCAGTTACTACTGGTTCTCCTATATAAAAGTATAGCACACTTTTGGCAAAAAGAAAAGCTGAGAAATCACCTGTCAGAGAATTTTAAGCCTTTTAACATTCTAATTCTATCCCAGAACAAAGAGTCGCTTGCGACTCTTTCGCGCTTGAGCGGAATGCGTAGCATTTGTTTCTTTTCCGCGAAATGCACATCCCCACGGAGTGTTTTTTATGTTATAGGAAACGAGTTTCCTATAACATAAAAAACTCCGCAGAATCACTCTGCGGAGTATAAAAGATCCATATAACAATTAGTCTGTTGTGTAAGGCATAATTGCAACGTGACGAGCACGCTTAACAGCTACTGTTAAAGCACGCTGATGCTTTGCACAGGTTCCTGTAATTCTTCTAGGAAGAATTTTGCCCCTCTCAGATACGTATCTCTTTAATTTGTTTGTATCCTTGTAATCAATACCAGTATGCTCTTTGTCTGCACAGAAAGCACATACTTTCTTTCTTCTACGAACCGGTCTTCTCTTTGCTGGAGCACCGTCTTTATCGCCTTTATTATAAGCCATGTTCGAAACCTCCTATCAATAATCCACTAGTGTTTTACACTCTAGCTAAATGGTAATTCTTCTTCGATGGCATCCGGAATATTCATAAATCCATCACCGGCAGCCTGTGCTGGTTCCGGTCTGGATGGAGCAGCCTGCTGATATCCGCCACCATTATTGGCAGCTGCAGCCTTGCTCTCTGCAAATTCCTGTTCTTCTACGACAACATCTGTTGTGTAGACACGCTGGCCATCTTTGTTTGTGTAACTGCCCGTCTGAATACGACCTGTTGCAACAATCTTTGTGCCCTGGTGAAGATAATTCTCAGCAAACTCAGCACCTCTGCCAAATACAACACAGTTAATGAAATCTGCTGTCTGCTCATCGCCCTGGCGTCTAAATCTACGGTCTACTGCAAGCGTATATCTTGCAATGGCTGTCTGATTCTCTCCCGAAGAATATCGTATCTCCGGATCACGGGTCAGTCGACCCATTAAAATGACTTTATTCATGTAGGAAACACCTTCCTCTCGCGTCCTATGCGTCCTGTCTGATGCATAAGAATCTGATCACATTGTCCATAATGCGGACAACCTGCTCCAGTTCACCCGGAACATTCGGCTCAGCATCGAACTGAATAAAGTAGTAGTATCCCTCTTTCATGTGCTGAATTTCATAAGCAAGTTTTTTCTTGCCCCATTCATCCACATTTGTGATGTTACCGCCGAATCTTGTCACATACTCTTTTGCTTTTTCGACAGTAGCTACTCTTGCATCCTCTTCGATCTTAGCATCGACAACTAACGCTAATTCATATTTGTTCATAGTTGCCTGTACCTCCTTTTGGTCTCTGGCTCTCTTCGTGGCTTCGCCTCCGTGTGATAACTTCGGATGCGGTACGTTCCTGCGTACTACGCCCCAACGGAAAAGAGCAAGGAATTTTTAACGTATCACAGTTCACTACTATACTATATTTTTCTCTGGAATGCAAGTCTTTTTTCAAATCTTTTGTATCTTGCGCCTAATGCCCGTTACTGCCCGCCATTCACAAGATCCTGACCATCCGTGCCTGATTTACGAATAAAAATACAACGATCATTCTACCATTCCCCGGAATCCCTTCTCTACCTGCTTACGGGGCAGCATTACCTGATGTCCGCATCCGGTGCACTCCATCCGTATGTCCATTCCGACACGGATCAGCTTCCATGCATTTGTGCCACACGGATGTGGTTTCTTCATTTTGATCACATCGCCTACTTCTAATTTCATATTCAACCTTTCATCTCCACCTTCTGGATCTCATCGGTCCAGTCATAATAGCTCGTAATATCCGGTGCGATTGTTTCCATATTAATTCTGGAAGAACTGAAAATGGATATATTCCGTTTCTGATAAACCGGCACATCAACCGCCCATTCCGCAATCTTTTCATAGGATTTCCGATACAGGCGTCTGCTCCGTTTTAAAGATACCGTCTGCATGGATTCTTCGATATATTCATCCAGATCGCTGTCCGCAATATGAAAATAATTCGTCTTTCCTGCTTTATATCTGGCGGAATGACTGTGGAACTGATCGTACAATGCACCGTCCACATCTGTCTTCTCAAAGCCACACCAAATCTGCTGTCTGCCCTTCTTTAACACTTTGTCAATCTGCTTCTGTGTCTTGGAATGATCGATCTTTAAATACATGCCCAACTCATTCATAACGTCTTTGACATTCTTCATCATAGTATACAGGCCTTCTCCCTCGTCTCCGTCGGAAGGAACCAGAACCGTAAATTTCACAGAGCTTTTATCGGCAGCCTCTACGACCTTTCCATTCTTTACCTTATAGCCTGCCCGTTTCAGATAACGGAGTACCGCCTGCTTCGCAGCCTGCAGACGTTCTTCCAACTCCATATCACTGGAATAGATCACTTCTCCATCCGCATCAAAGACAAATGCTCCCCTGTACTCTTCGTCTGCACTCTGTGGCACCGACCAGGATGTGTCGGATGCCGGATAGTTGATCACCTTAGAAGAGGTTGAACAAAGCTCTACCAGATTAGATCTGGTCGCCCCAAGCAGCACTGCCAATGCCGTACGCAGATTCTTGGAACGTGTGCTGTCAAATTTGTTATCTACACAGACTTTCCTTGCATTCATACCAATATAAGCATAGCTGTCACCATCATACAGTCTGGTGGAGATCGTTCCGCCATTCAGCTTTCCGCTGGAATTTACCTCCTGGATCTGTGTGATCGCATCATTACTTCCCGGCATATCGACCAAATCCAGATCTCCTTTCTGCACCATCTCTACCTTCTGCGCTGCATCCACATCCTTAATCTCCTTAAGCTGGATAAAAGCAATCTGCGGACAGCCCTGATAATATTCATTATTTGCCTCATAGTACACAATACCGCTTTCATACTTGATGAACCGGTACGCACCGGCTCCCAGCGGGGACTTTTTCTTTTGCAGACTACTGATGTCACCTTTCTTAAAGCCGAACTTATTCTTCTCTATATTAAATGCTTTCGCTGATCCGTAATAATGTAACGGTGTGATCGGGATATTCATCCTGCGAATATCCTTCCGGTCATATCCTTTCGTGTAGATCTTGATCTTATAATCATTCACCCGTTCTATTCCACGGATCGACTTACTGTCTCCCTTCCGGTATGCTTTCACCCCCAGGATCGGCACCTCATCCAGCTGCACACTTCCCTGATAACTGCTGTCCAGATAAGCATATAATGAGAAAAGCACATCGTCCGCTGTCAGAGCCTGCTCATCCCCAAACTTCACATCCTCACGAAGACGTATCGTATAAACCGTCTCATTCTGCTTCTCTTTATATACGATATTTACATTTGATGCTCCGGTGTACTGATAATTCTCTCCATTGAATCGTCTGGTCTCCCCATCGATCGCATGCTCCACCAGTGCTCCCTCTCTGTCAAAGGTAAACAAAGACAACTGTGTAAGATTAATTGCTTTCCAATCCTCCTTTGAGCTGGCAGAATATGGATTAAACTTACGCTCAAACTTCGACATTCCGACTACCAGAGGGACATCCGACTTATTATTTCCTTTACCTGATGCCTGAATCTTTTCTTTCTTTCCGTCCTTTTTCCCTGATGCTTTATTCTGCTGCGCCTGCGTTGTCGCTTTCGCTTCTTTCTTCTGCTTTTTATCTTTATTACTGCAGCCAGTCATCGTGACGACCATCGACATTGCCAAAAGACATGCTACTGCCTGTTTTATTCCTTTTCTCATTCCGATCTGTCTCCATTTCTCCGTTTTATCACGGCATATTCTATACTGTCATGCCACTGTTTCCAATAGCGGCACAGTAGCAAACAATTGATTGATTTTATCATACCATGATTTTTTCCAGACAGCAAGAATGCAACAGCGCACAATTGCTTATGCAATCTTCCTCTGTATGGTGATCGCATCCTCGCGGAGCTTTTTTTACATGATAGGAAGCGACAAGTTTCCTATCATGTAAAATGAGCCGTCCCCGAAGGAACGGCTCAACTTATAATGAGAAAGAGAAGATTTATTTGCATCCGGACAGTGTTTTCATCCGTTCATTCCATCCAAAACCAAAATGAAATGTTACGAATCCGTCCGGTCTGCACACAATTTAATCTGGTAGTGGGCATCAGCCCTTAACACTACCTAATGCTACACCCTGTACGATATGTTTTGATAATATCAGATAAACAATTACTACAGGGAAGATTGAGAATGCAATCATCATATAAACCTGACCCATATCAAACTTCAGCCAGTCTGCATTTCTCAGCTGGGCAATCAGGATAGGAAGTGTTTTCTTCTTATCGGACTGCAGTACCAGAGATGGAACGAAGTAGTTGTTCCAGCTTGATACGAATGCGAAGATTGCCTGTACGGCGATCGCCGGTTTCATAATCGGCGTTACCATTATATTGAATGTCTTAAACTCACCGGCACCATCGATACGGGATGCCTCGATGATCTCCAATGGAAGCGATGCTTCCATGTACTGCTTCATATAGAAGAAAGTAACCGGTGTCGCAATAGACGGTACGATCAGAGGAATGAACGAATCCATCAGATTCATTTTTCCGAGCAACTGCAGGAAACCAAGTGCTGTAACCTGCGTTGGGATCATCATAACCATCAAAATGAATGTAAACATAAAGTTCTTTAATTTAAAATTATATACATGAATCGCATACGCTGTCATGGTTGAGAAGTATGTGCTCAGTATTGCGCTGCACGCTGCTACAAACACACTGTTAAACAAACCAGACCATATCGGCTGTGTACCATGTACCAGGTGATCCCAGTTCTTCAGGAAATTTGTTCCTGGAAGTGCTGAGAAACCTAACTGGATATCCAGATGCTTTCTGGTTGCATTTACAAACAATACGTAGAACCAGAACAGACACATAATCGATACAAGTACCAGCACTATATATGCTATTACTCTTCTGGCATGAAGACCAGCTCCGCCTTTCGTTTCTTTTTCCATCGTTATGCCTCCTTTTTCTGCGCAAATGCTTTAAATACGATCAAGCTCAAGATACCGGTAATAACGAACAGGATTACAGATAATGCACCACCCATACCATAGTTCTTACTATACAGGTATTTATTCAGATACATAATCAATGTCATCGTAGATTCTACCGGCTGACCTGTACCACCTGTTAAGATCTGAGGTACATCGAACATCTGCAGACCACCGATCAGA
>CAUCOL010000046.1 GCA_958444395.1 uncultured Lachnospiraceae bacterium | reverse complement strand
CATCCTTCCCCCAGTAGCTCTTATAGCGTAATGCCTTATCTAACAGTGTCTGCGCATCATATTCCTGTCCTGCCGCCATATCCCATGTATCCGGATTATGACAGAACTGGCAGCGCATATGACATCCTGCCATAAATATCACAAAACGTACCCCCGGTCCGTCCACCGATCCGAAGCTTTCCAGCGAATGTATTTTTCCATTCATATGTCTCTCCCTCCTGAACTTTTTCATGATACTGGAAAGAACCACTGCCCGGATCGCACTTTGTCGATCCGGATCAGCAGTTCTTTCTGATTAGGATTCCTTCATTTGGTTTGCTTTATACTTGATCGCATCCCACCCCGGTTATCTGCTTTTTTATCCCTGACGGTCTGATTACAGTCTGTCATGGAATGTACGTGAAATAACATCCATCTGCTGTTCTCTCGTCAGATCAATAAACTTAACGGCATATCCTGATACACGGATCGTAAAGTTTGCGTATTCTTCTTTCTCAGGATGCTCCATAGCATCTTTTAACTTTTCAATGCCAAACACATTAACATTCAGATGATGCGCTCCCTGTGAGAAATAACCGTCCATAACACGAACCAGATTATCAACACGCTCCTGCTCTGTATGTCCCAGCGCATCCGGATTCATTGTCTGTGTATTAGAGATACCATCCAGTGCATATTCATAAGGAAGTTTTGCAACCGAATTCAGGGATGCCAGCAGACCATTCTGCTCTGCACCATAGCTTGGATTTGCACCCGGTGCAAACGGCTCACCTGCTTTTCTTCCATCCGGAAGTGCACCTGTTGCCTTACCATATACGACGTTAGATGTGATCGTCAGGATGGATGTGGTATGCTCTGCATGACGGTAAGTTGGATACTGCTCCAGCTTTGCCATAAATGTTTTCAGAAGCCATACTGCAATATCATCGGCACGGTCATCGTCATTACCATAACGAGGGAAGTCACCCTCTACCTCATAATCTGTTACAAGACCGTTTTCATCACGGACTGTCTTCACCTTTGCATACTTGATCGCACTCAGGGAGTCTACGACATGTGAGAAGCCTGCGATACCGGTAGCAAATGTTCTTCTGACATTTGTGTCGATCAATGCCATTTCAGCAGCTTCATAATAGTATTTATCATGCATGTACTGGATCAGGTTTAATGTATTGACATAGAGACCTGCCAGCCAGTCCATCATCTTATCGTATTTCTGCATTACTTCATCATAGTCCAGATACTCAGAAGTGATCGGTGCATAAGCAGGCCCTACCTGATCCTTGCTGCGGATATCCACACCGCCATTGATCGCATAGTTTAAGCACTTCGCAAGGTTTGCTCTGGCACCAAAGAACTGCATCTCTTTTCCGGTCTCTGTTGCAGATACACAACAGCAGATGCTGTAATCATCTCCCCATACCGGACGCATGACGTCATCATTTTCATACTGGATAGAGCTTGTCTCCACGGAAATATGCGCTGCATATTCTTTAAAATTCTGAGGCAGTCTCTCGGAGTATAATACGGTAAGGTTTGGCTCCGGAGATGGTCCCATGTTCTCTAGGGTATGCAGGAAACGATAATCCGTCTTCGTAACCATAGATCTTCCATCCTGTCCCAGACCAGCCACTTCCAGCGTTGCCCATACAGGATCGCCGGAGAATAACTCATTGTAAGACTGAATACGTGCAAATTTAACCATACGCAGTTTCATTGCCAGATGGTCGATCAGCTCCTGCGCTTCTGACTCTGTCAGTCTGCCCTGCTCCATATCTCTCTGAATGTAAATATCCAGGAATGTTGCCACACGGCCGACACTCATTGCAGCACCATTCTGTGTCTTAACTGCTGCCAGGTAACCGAAGTACAGCCACTGTACCGCTTCTTTTGCAGTTCCTGCCGGCTCGGAAATGTCATAACCATAAATGGCAGCCATCTCCTTCATTCCCTTTAATGCTTTGATCTGCTCAGCGATCTCCTCACGCAGACGGATCACATCCTCTGACATTGTTCCGTTGCCGCAATGTGCCAGATCGTTCTGCTTCTCTTCGATCAGATAATCAATACCATACAGTGCAACACGGCGGTAATCCCCCACGATACGGCCACGGCCATATGTGTCCGGAAGACCTGTCATGATCTTATTCTTTCTTGCCTTACGCATCTCAGGAGTATATGCATCAAATACTGCCTGGTTGTGTGTCTTATGATATTCCGTAAAGATCTTATGCAGCTGCGGATCCGGTGTATATCCATACATTTCACAAGATTCCTCTGCCATACGAATACCGCCATATGGCATGAAAGCTCTCTTTAACGGTTTATCTGTCTGCAGTCCAACTACCTGCTCCAGATCTTTTAATTCTTCACTAATATATCCGGCACCATGTGATGTCAGAGACGATACCACATGTGTATCCATATCTAAAACGCCATTTTTGGCTCTTTCTTCCTTCTGTAATTCCTGAAGTTTACCCCAAAGTTTATCGGTAGCGTCTGTTGGCCCTGCCAGGAACGAAGCATCCCCGTCATATACCGTATAATTGTTCTGAATGAAGTCACGTACATTTACTTCTTCTTTCCAGATCTTACCAACAAATCCATTCCACTGTTCTTTCATTTTGCTGTTTCCTCCATATATTGTGCCATACATCAGTTGCAGGCTTAATGCTAGCATGAAACAGCGTCAGAAGCAATAAAATTAATTGAGAAATTTTTGCCAAATTTCATTTTTGGTACATTTGTATGTTCCTTGTATTGTCTTCCCTTATCTTGTTGTTGATATATCCTTTTCCACAAAATATTGTTTCTTGATATATATTTTTAGTTATGGCTTATATAACTGATTTGCAATCTTTTTCCTGTTTTCCGCAAATGAGAGCATTTGTCAATAACCCATTACGATATTACTCTTTCGTAAAATTCCACGCCAGCCGGATACATCCTCTCCCATCTACTGTCACCTCTTGAAGAAACTGTTTTAGAAACAACTTTTTCTGAAACTCCGCCTGTACCTTCCCGGGGTGTACGCAGGAGTGTTTTTCCTGCCCTGTTTCCGGCTGGTTCTTCCATGCCCTTTCTACTTCCTGTTCCCATGCCAGACAGCAGATCCGCCATAGCAGTTCCTGCGAAATCTGCAGACGGCATTCTCCCCGGCAGAAGGGACAGCAAAGGATTTCCCGTCGATGTCTGTGCCGGCATAGTGCATGCCGGCATCCGGCACATTTCGTCAGGCAGGTAAAAATATGCCTGGGACCTTTTTTCCTGCCGGCTGCTGCTGTTCTCGGAAGGCACTGTTGTACCTGCTCAAACAGCTTTTCCTCTATGATTGCCGGATGGCTTTCTCTGACCTGCTGCCAAGCTGTTCTTGGTACCGGCTGCACATAGAAACCATTCCTGTACACGGATTCATATTTATGCCATACATGTACCCCGCAATATACCGGATCCTGCAGAATCCGCCATACGGTCCGTGCATTCCAGTCGCCCTCCAGCCTTCCGGTGATCTCTGTGCTGCGACAGCCCGCTGCCGCCAGTTGAAATATCATTCTGATCGTCTCTGCCTGTTTGTCACAGATTTCCCAGCCATCCGCTCCTTTTCTGTAGCCATAGGGTACCCTGGAAACAGCATATTCTCCCGCCTCTTTCTTTGCCCGTAGTGCCGCCTTCACTTTCTGCGATACATCACGGCTGTAATATTCATAAAATACACTGCGCAGTCCGATTCCCAGCGCACCGTCCTGTGCATATCGGCTGTCATACCCGTCTCCAATCGAGATCAGGATCACCTGATGCCGCACAAAGACCTGTTCCCGCAGCTCCGACAGCTGCAGATGATTTCGTGACAACCTGGAAAAGTCTTTGACGATCACCACCTGCACCTTCTCCAGACAAAGAGAAGCCAGCAGTTTACGTACTGCCGGCCTCTTAAGATTTGTCCCTGTATATCCGTCATCCTGGTAGATTTTCTGCTCCATGTCTGCCAAAAAAGGATCCTGCGCTATATACTCTTTCATAAGCTGCGTCTGGTTTACCAGACTCTGACTCCTGGGTGCTTTTGGATCTGACTTGGAGATCCGGGCGTACAGAGCGATCACCTTTTTATTTTCCAAACAACCAAACCTTCCTTTCCTGGTATCGGTACAGTAGGAACGAATTTTCTGACCTTTTGCCATCATGCTAAGATACCAGCGATAACATCTGATCAATAAAACTGAGTCCTACTTTATACAATACAAACAGGATCGTGAATGCAAGGATCCATACCATAACACGATAGAGCAGATAGCCTCTTGCAAAACTCTTTTTATCAAAAGATGCTTTCTTCCCAAAGGCAAGAACCAGTGCATAAATAAATCCTACAATAGGTATATTCAACCAGCAGATACTTAAGAACCACTGACCGATCGATGCATAGGTATCCAGCTCGTCCGAAGCAAGAAGACTCTTGGTTTTCCGGTCAATCTGTGCTTTTTTCTCCCGCTTCTGCTTTTCCTGCTGCTTCTTGTTCTCCTCTACCTCCAGGGCTGCCTGCGCTTTCCGGCGCAGTTTCTGTTCCCGCAGCTGTCGTGCCTTTTCTTTTGAATCTTCCGCTGTATTATATGCTGCTATGGCACGACGTTTCTTCTCCAGGATCGCCTGCTGCCTCGCTGCCTTTTCCTGTCGCTCGATCAACGAGTCACTTCGTTTCTGTTCCATCTTGACCTCCCTCTGACTTTATTCCGCAGCCGGCTCATTGCCATCTCCATCCGGTTCAACAGATGCGGATGGTGCCGGTGTATTCTGTGACTTATACTCTTCTTTCGTCGGAAGTGCCAGCAGACTGGCGCGGTTTGTCACAAAGCTGTTATGAAGGCTGGTGTATTCTGCATAATTTTTACATTTCTCCACAGCATCCTGTGCTCTGCGTATCAGATCATTCATATTGGATGGCTGATAGACATATCCTGTCATTCGCTTCAATCTCGTATTTGCAAGAGCAATCCGTGTTTTCTTCGTCTGTGCTTCCCTTGCCTGCTCAGACTTCTTCTGCTGTTCCTCTGCCAGTCTCTGATTCTCTTCGGACTGCCACTGATTATATGCCTCTACAACTTTCTTCCAATCCAGGGAATCATCCTTCAGGCTGTTATATTTATCCTCACACCGTTCTCCGTATTCCTTACGGACATCGTCATCCTCAATGCCGGCGATCATGTCCTTCACCGTCTGGTAGGTCTGAACAAAGGTATAATACTGTGCCATCGAAGTGATCTTCATCTTCTCAAACTTTGTCAGCTTCTTTAATACCTCTTTCTGGTAGATCAGATCCTTTGCTTCCTCTGCATACTCCGAAGTCTTTGCCAGAATCTGTGTTGCAAAATAATCCTTTCCGGCGGTTCGTTTTGTCTCCCCGCTTTCTTCTGTTCCTGAGATAATATTTCCCTTGCTGTCATAACGTGCAAGACGGATCGTCTCCGGCTGTTCAAAATCCTTTGGCTCCAGATTCTTATGAATGCTGTTCATAAAGTTCTTCCAGATAGCTCCCGGTACACTGGCACCATATACCCCCGGCATCGCTCTCGGCGTATCATAACCAGCCCATACAACGGTCGAATAGTAAGCCGAATATCCGCAGAACCATACATCCTTACTGGAGTTCGTCGTACCTGTCTTTCCCGCTGTAATCTGTCCTCCGTCCAGCTTCAGCGCATGTGCCGTTCCATAGGATTCATTAAAGACACCCTTTAATACATCCGTCATCAGCCAGGCGGCATCCTTAGAATAAACCTGCGTCTTTTCTTCGGCATTTTTATAGATCTCACCATCCGAAACATGGGAAATCTTACGGATGCAGGTACGATCACTGTAAACACCGTATTGGCGAGCGTCGCATATCCCTTTGCCATATCAACCACACGCACACCTTCTGTAAAACCACCCAGTGACAGTGCCATATTGCCATTGTCGATATAACTTAAATTATGAAAATGCATCTTTCCCAGAAACGACATACCATACTCCGGTGTAATTGTCTGAAGCACCTGCCATGCGATCGTATTGATCGAACGTGCCACTGCCTCACGGATCTGCAGATTGCCCCGGTAAGAACCTCCTGCATTCTTCGGTCCATTTGCAATCGGATGATCGTTTACAACTGTAGACGGAGAATATATGCCTGACTCAAAGCCCGGAGCATAATCGATCAGTGGTTTGATCGAGCTGCCAGACTGGCGGGCTGAAAGATAGGCACGGTTATACGCATCCTTTTTTCCACGACCCCCGACGATTGCCACAACATAGTTCGATGTATTGTCCACACAGACCGCTGCTCCCTGCAGGGCATACTTGCTGCTGTCTTCATTTTTCTCTGTACTGTAGGACAGACCGTTATCCACCGCCTTCTGCAGCCTATCCTGCATTTTCATATTGATCGAGGTATAGATCTTATAGCCGCCGGAACGGATATCCTCACATTTCTCGCCATATACTGATGCATATTTCTTCTGATAGTCCTCATACTCAGACTTATCTTTAAAAATATACTGAAACTTAAAGTTCTCCTTCTCCATCAGAGAGATTGCAGCACAATGCACCGCATAGCTCATGACATAATTCTCTGTCGTCGTCTTTTCCGTAATCTGCAGTACGTTGATCTTCTTCTTCAACGCCTGTTTATATTCTTTCTCTGTGATGGCATTGCCTTCATACATCTTCTCTAAGACTTCGTTTCTTTTCTTCAGGGCAGCCTCCGGATTTGCTACCGGATTATAGGCAGACGGGCTGTTCGACAGACCGATCAGCATCGCAGCCTCTGCCGGCTCCAGCTCTGAAGCCTTCTTTCCAAAGTAAAACTTACTGGCTGCTCCTACACCATAACAGCGGTTTCCATAATAGTTGCTGTTACAATAAAACTCCATGATCTTGTCCTTGCCAAACTTCTCTTCCACGGTCGGTGCCAGAAAAATCTCGGCAATCTTACGGGTATAGCTCTTCTCCTGTGTCAACAGATTATTCTTGATCACCTGCTGCGTGATCGTGCTTCCGCCCTGTGTGATCTCTCCTTTGTGCTTCAAAAGTGCTACACCGGCACGCATCGTTGCCAGCATATCCACTCCGCTGTGTGTTTTAAAACGCTTATCCTCGACCGCAATATATCCGTTATATATATAAGGAGAAATATCTGAGATCTTGACATACTTATAGCGTCCGGCATTTACTGAGCCGACCTTCTTCCCCTTATAATCATAAACGATCGTATCTTCATTCATGATAAAATCATTCTCACTCATATTCACGATCTTATCAAATACGGTCTCACGGGCCTCTGTATACATCGGCATCACCTTTACATAAACGCAGATGCCTGCGATCAGGCAGATCACAAGGAGTGATGCCAGCACACCGAAGATCGTACCCAGAATGTTGGAAACAACGCCTAAGTAGCCTCCGATCGTACCGATGAGCACCTTACCTGCTGCCCGGATCTTACCGGTTCCTGTATCCCCCATAAATGTTAATCCCCCATTTTGTTTTTTTGATTTGGAGTCATTATACTATTTTTCGACGTGTTACGCAACCTGTCTGTCTCTTTTTTTCAAACATTTGTTCTTTTTCGCCCCAGAATCAGTTGACACCCTTACACGTCTGTTTTAAAATAAAATCTGACTGCCTTTTGCTCTACGCAGGGCAGATTACAATGAGACATAAGGAAAGGCATGGTTATGGGTACACAGATGATACATACAAAAAAGCACTTTGGATTTATCGGTTTTGGTCTGATCGGTGGTTCGATCGCCAGGGCACTCCGCACGCTTCATTCTGAAGCAGATATTTTTGCGTACAATTATTATGAAAACAAACCGCATCCGAAGCTGGAGCAGGCACTGACAGAAGGGACGCTCTCCCGCATCAGCACCGGTCTTGCTGATTTTTCCTGCTGTGATGTACTGTTTTTATGTGCCCCCGTCCTGACCAATATCGCCTATCTTGAGAAGATAAAACCGTTTCTTTCTGCTTCCTGCATCCTGACGGATGTCGGCAGCGTGAAAGGAGATATTCAACAGGCTGTCGAAAAGCTGGGACTGGGCAGCCGCTTCATTGGCGGCCACCCGATGACCGGATCTGAGAAAACCGGCTACACGAATTCTTCTGCTGAATATCTGAAAGGCTGTTACTACATCCTGACGCCGGATCCAGACAGCTCCGAGGAGGATCTAGACTATATGACAGCGTTCGTCAATGCAACCGGAGCACATTGTGTCGTCATGGATGCCCGGACACACGACCGTGTGACAGCCGGTATCAGCCACGGACCGCATGTGATCTCCGCAGCTCTGGTCAATACTGTCCACAGTCTGGATGATGCCGGAGACTATCAGCTGCTGGCAGCGGGCGGCTTCAAGGATATTACACGGATCTCTTCTTCGTCCTCCCGGATGTGGCAGAATATCTGCTTGACCAATAAAGACTGTATATTGGATTTTCTGGATGTCTTTATCGCACAGCTTACGCAGGCAAAGGAAACGATCCGCCGAAGCGATGAAGAAGCTCTTTTACAGTTTTTTAAAGAAGCAAAGGAATACCGTGACCGTTTTACGGACTGAATGAACTATGAACAGCAGAAATGAGGATATAACTATGGATACACAGATTTTAAGCGGACTGAATCCGGAACAGGAAAAGGCTGTCCGCCATTTTAAAGGACCTCTTTTGATCCTTGCCGGTGCCGGCTCCGGAAAGACACGTGTACTGACGCACCGCATCGCTTATCTGATCGAACACTATGACGTCAACCCCTATCAGATCCTGGCTCTTACTTTTACCAATAAAGCAGCCGGCGAGATGCGGGAACGTGTGGATCAGATCGTAGGCGAAGGTGCTGAATATATCTGGGTCAGTACATTTCATTCTACCTGCGTACGCATCCTGCGCCGCTATATTGAGGCACTGGATTATAACCGTAGCTTTACGATCTATGATGGAGACGACCAGAAAACACTGATGCGCGAGATCATCAAATTTCTGCAGCTTGATCCGAAGAAATTTAAAGAGCGCACCTTTCTGAATGCGATCTCCTCTGCTAAGGACGAACTGATCACACCGGAAGAATATGAACGCAGAGCCCAGGGCGATTATATGCGTGAGATCTACGCCCGCGCTTACCGCGAGTACGAAAAGCGTCTGCGGGATTCCAATGCACTGGATTTTGACGATCTGATCTTTAAGACGATCCAACTGTTTGAGCAGAACCCGGATATTCTGTCGATCTATCAGAACCGGTTCCGCTACATCATGGTCGATGAGTACCAGGATACGAATACAGCCCAGTTTAAGCTGATCAGCATGCTGGCAAATACC
>CAUCOL010000045.1 GCA_958444395.1 uncultured Lachnospiraceae bacterium | reverse complement strand
GATGAGATCATGAGCAATTACGAATATGATAAGCTCTATGACGAATTGGAGCAGCTGGAGAAGGAGACACAGATGGTACTGGCATCCAGCCCGACACAGAAGGTCGGTTATGAGGTGATCAGTGAACTTCCGAAGGAAACACACGCCGCACCGATGCTGTCTCTGGACAAGACGAAGGAAGTCGATCAGCTGGCAGGCTGGCTCGGTTCGCAGGAGGGACTGCTGTCATGGAAAATGGACGGTCTGACGATCGTGCTGACGTATCAGGAGGGAAGACTGGTCAAGGCGGTGACGCGTGGAAATGGTCAGGTGGGTGAGGTTATAACGAACAACGCGAAAACATTTAAAAACATTCCGCTGTCGATCCCGTTTCAGGGAGAGATGATCCTGCGTGGGGAAGCAGTGATCCCTTATTCGGAGTTTGAGAAGATCAATCGGCAGCTGCCGGAAGAGGAACAGTATAAGAATCCTCGAAATCTCTGCAGCGGATCGGTTCGTCAGTTGAATAATGAGATCACGGCGAAGCGAAATGTCTATTTCTTCGCTTTTGCGCTGGTAGAGGCGCAGGGGGAAGATTTTGCCAATGCGCAGCAGAATAAAATGGAATTTATGCGCAGGCAGGGCTTTGATGTAGTAGAATACAAGCTGGTGACGGCACAGAGTCTGCCGGAGCAGGTACAGTGGTTTGCCGAAAAGATCCGGACGAATGATTTTCCGTCGGATGGGTTGGTGCTTCTGATGAATGATATCGCCTACGGAGAGAGTCTTGGGCGTACGGCGAAGTTTCCACGAAATGCGATGGCATATAAGTGGGCAGATGAAATAGCGGATACGACGCTGCGGGAGGTTGAATGGAGTGCATCCCGTACCGGGCTGATCAATCCGGTGGCAGTCTTTGATCCGGTCGAGCTGGAGGGAACGACCGTCAGCCGTGCCAGTGTACACAATGTCAGTATCGTCCGTCAGCTGCGGCTTGGGATTGGAGATACGATCCAGGTATATAAAGCGAATATGATCATACCACAGATCGCACAGAATCTGACCGGCAGCGGAAATCTGGAGATTCCTTCCGTCTGTCCTGTTTGTGGGGAATCGACACAGATTGTAAGACAGAACGATGTAGAGGTGCTTACATGTGGAAATCCGGACTGTATTGCAAAGAAGATTAAGGCGCTGTCTCTGTTTGTCAGCCGAGATGCTATGAATATTGACGGCTTATCGGAAGCGACGATTGAGAAGCTGATCGGAAAAGGGATGATCCATGAACTGGCAGACCTGTTCCGGTTAAAGCGTTATAAGGAGCAGATCATTGCGATGGAAGGCTTTGGGGAGAAATCGTATCAAAAACTGGTCGATGCCCTGGAAGCGGCACGCCAGACGACACCGGCTCGTTTCTTATACAGTCTGGGCATCCCGAATATCGGGCTGTCCAATGCAAAGATGATCTGTAAAGCATTCGGGGATGACTTTGAAAAGGTCTGTCATGCCAGTGAAGAGCAGCTGACACAGATTGACGGAGTAGGCGAGGTGATCGCGCAGGCATTTACGGTGTTTTTTGCACAGGCGAAGAAACAACAGATGGTGGAGGATCTGCTGCAGGAGGTTACACTGCAGGCAGATACGCCAGTGGCAGATTCTCGAAGTATGGAAGGGCTTACCTTTGTGATTACCGGCTCATTGGATCATTTTGAGAATCGTTCACAGCTAAAGGAACTCATCGAGCAGCGTGGTGGTAAGGTGACAGGCTCCGTGACATCAAAGACCAGTTATCTGATCAATAATGACAGCCAGAGTAATTCATCGAAAAATAAAAAAGCGCGAGAACTTGGAATCCCGATCCTGACGGAGGAAGAGTGGATACAGCAGTATCTGCCATTGGTCATGGCTTGACAGACGGAGAGGATTCGCTGATAATAAGTAGGAACATTTTTTAGAAAAGAGGCGTTTACTATGCCAATTAAGGTAAAGAATGATCTTCCGGCTAAGAAGATCATGGAGAATGAAAATATATTCATGATGGATGAGAATCGTGCGATGACGCAGGATATTCGTCCGTTGCATATTGCAATCTTAAATCTGATGCCGCTAAAGGAGGACACAGAGGTACAGCTGCTGCGCAGTCTGTCCAATACGTCCCTGCAGATCGAGGTGACTTTTCTGACGACAGCAAGTTATATCGGAAAGAATACACCGGTCAGCCATCTGAATGATTTTTATCAGACTTTTGATGAAGTACGTTATAAAAAGTATGATGGGCTGATCATCACCGGAGCACCGGTTGAGCAGATGGAGTATGAGGAGGTACAGTACTGGGATGAACTGACACAGATCATGGACTGGTCGAAGACGAATGTGACCTCGACGATGCACATCTGCTGGGGAGCGCAGGCAGGACTGTATTATCATTATGGCATTGAGAAATATATGCTGCCAAAGAAAAAGTTTGGTATCTTTAAGCATCAGGTACATCATCGGAAGGTGCCAATCGTGCGTGGTTTTGATGATGTATTTTATGCACCGCATTCCCGTCATACCGGGGTCAGTCATGAGCAGATCGAAGCCTGTGATGCATTGACGGTACTGGCAGACTCTGAGGAAGCCGGGGAACTTCTGCTGATCGCCCAGGATGGACGTCAGATCTTCGTGATGGGACATCTGGAGTATGACCGTCTGACATTGGATCAGGAGTATAAGAGAGACAAGGCGAAGAACCTTCCGATCGATCTGCCACAGAATTATTATCCGGATGACGATGAGACGAAACGTCCGCTGCTGCGCTGGCGTGGGGCATCCAATGCGTTGTTTTCCAATTGGATCAATTATTATGTTTACCAGAGTACTCCATACGATTTTATCAGTACAGAAGAAATACTCGGAAAATAAAATTAAAAAACAGTTTTGCAGCCGACAGCATGGGGTGTTGTGCGGCAGCTGTTGTAAAGCGATGTTTTGCCGGATGTAGATCATCCGGCAAAATCTTTCTTGGAAATAATACCAAAGAGCAGCAGAAGGAGCGGATAGAACAGGCAGAGTAGTCCGACCTGTGCCAGCAGAAGCAGGGAAGGTGGGATAGGGAGAATGGCAATCCCCTGTCCCAATATACGGACAGGAAGACTGAGAATACAGAGCCAGAGCAGAGGCTGACAGACCCAATGCCAGATATCCAGATGAATATAGGAACGCAGATAAACCATTTCCAGCAGAGCCAGAAGGATCTCACTGAAGATCAATCCGATGAGATAACCGTAGATGCCGCTGAAAGGTACGATCCAGAGCAGACAGGCTATTTTTAGAGCCAGTGTCAGGATCGTAAAGAAAAAGGTAACCTGCGTTTTTTTCATGCCATTGATCACGCTGGTCAGCGTGGTCGAAAGATATAGAAAAGGACAGATACAGGAAAGGAACATCAGGTAGTCGCCAGCCTGAGGACTGTGGAAGAAAATAAGTCCGAGCTGTTTTCCGAAGAGAAAGAAAACGGCAGTGAATAAAAAACCAAGTAACAGACAGTATTTGATCGTCTGGGTGATGCTTCGTCCGAGTCCTTCGATATTATGGGCAGCGTCTGCCCGTGCGATGGAAGGAAGTAATAAAACAGCAAAGGAGTTTGTGATCGTAGAGGGAAAAAGGATAAAGGATAAGGTCATACCGGTTAATATACCATAAATGCTCAGGGCTTTGGAGGCAGAACAACCATATTGGCGGAGCATGGCAGGCAGCAGGATGGACTCGATGCTGTGCAGCAGTGAGAGCAGGAGCCTGGTCAGTGTGAGTGAAAAGGAGAGCCAGAGCAGTGTACGGATAAAGTGGTTTGAACCGATCGAATGAGTCCGACGGGGGAGTACCGGATGAAGTGGACGGGCAATAGTCTGGCGGAGCACATGCCAGACAGAGTAGACACAGGCGGTGACTTCTCCGACGACAAGTCCCCAGACCGCCAGAGCGCAGCTATACTTAGGAGAGGATCCTAGCGAGAACACGAAGCTGCACAGGAACACGAAGCAGACACGGGAGATCTGTTCGATGATCTGTGCGAGAGAGGGGATTCGTGCTTCCTGTATGCCGTAATAGTATCCGTTGATGCAGGCAGCTGTGCTGCAGAAAGGAAAAAGGATACAAAGGACGCGCAGATAGGGGGCAAGTGCCGGTTCCATGACAAAATGCAGAGCCAGCCAGTCGGCCCCTACATAAACACTGACCGACAAAATGCCGGAAAGAAAAAGCCCCAGACAAAGACCGGCTGCCAGCAGTCTGCGAGCATGGAAAGAACCCTGCTTTCTTGTCTGAGCGGCAGCGATCACCTGGGACAGTGCCGTCTGGATGCCGGCGCCATAGATCGTAAAGCAGATGGCATAGACCGGAAAGATTAATTGGTAGATGCCTAACATGTGCGCACCCAGCAGGTCTGCCAGATAGATTTTGTAGACAAAGCCAATGATACGTGTCAGGAAACCTGCCAAAGTTAAGAATACCGTGCCTTTGATCAGTTTATGTTCAGAAAGTCCCATAGGAGGATAGACCCTTCGATACAGTCATTACTGTAGTATATGGGCAGATTCCCTGAAAAATGCGGCAAAGAAAGCATTTTTCAGCATGTTTTCCGGAAGAGCCGCATTCTGAAAGCTGTTTGTTCCGGAAGAAAGCTGTGCAACATCCCTCTTTTTCTGCATATTCTATAGCAGGAGCCGGTTGTCAGAACAGGAAGCCGGCACCAGACAGAGCAAGGGGAGGAAAAGCCGGTGATATATCTAGACCATGCGGCGACGACTGCCGTGTATCCGCAGGTAGTAAAGAAAATGATGCCGTATTTTCATACGTTATATTATAATCCGTCCGGAAATTATCAGGAAGGGACAAGGATCAGGGAAACGATCGAGAACGTGCGGCAGGAGCTTGCTGCGTCGATAAACTGCAGTGCAAAGGAGCTGTTTTTTACCAGTGGAGGGACAGAATCGGATAACTGGGCTGCTGCGATTGCCGCAGCAAAAAGACCCGGAGGACACATAATTACCACACAGATAGAGCACCATGCAGTCCTGCATACCTGCCGGTTCTGGGAACAGCAGGGGCATACCGTTACGTATCTGCCGGTGGGGAGAAATGGAATCGTCGATTTGGAGGAGGTGCGTCGTGCAATCCGTCCGGACACAACCCTGATCAGTGTCATGTATGCCAATAATGAAGTGGGGACAATCCAACCGGTTCGTGCGATCGGTGCTATTGCAAGAGAGCATGGGATCTGGTTTCACACAGATGCAGTGCAGGCATATGGACACCTGGCGATCGACACGAAGCGGGAGCATATTGATATGCTGAGTGTCAGTGCGCATAAGTTTGGCGGACCAAAGGGAGTCGGTTTTCTGTATGTGGGAGAGGGCGTTACGATGCATGCGCTGCTGCAGGGAGGTGCGCAGGAAAGAGGACTTCGTGCGGGAACCGAAAATGTAGCCGGGATCGTTGGCATGGGTGAGGCGGCGATGTTGTCGCAGACGCAGATGGAGTGGGAATATGAACGGGAATACCAGATGCGGGAATATCTGAGAGAAAGGATTCTTTCGGAGATGGATGCGGTTTACCTGAATGGTGATCCACACAGGCGTCTGCCGGGCAATTTAAATATCTGCTTTGAAGGAGTAGAAAATCAGGCATTGATGGTGCTCCTGGAGATGCATGGCATCTGTGTGTCCGGTGGTTCCGCCTGTACCTCTGCGCAGGAAGGCCCATCGCATGTACTGATAGCGATGGGGCTTGGGCAGGAGCAGGCAAGAAGCTCGATACGTATTACTTTGGGACGGGATAATACGATGGAGCAGATGCCTTATATTGTTCATTGTCTGAAAGACTGTGTATCACAGCTTCGGAATTTATAGTGGGATCATGACCGGTTTGCGGCCGGCAAATTCCGTATAATAACGGAAACCACAGTCATGCAGGATCTGCGGAACTTTTGCAAAATCATAGGCAAGATGCTCCGGCTGATGCCCGTCCGAACCGATCGAAAGGATCTCGCCGCCGAGCTCCCGGTAGCGTTTCAGCACCAGTTCATGCGGATGGGGATGTCCCAGACCGTATTTTAAGCCGGCGGTATTTAACTCGATACCGCGACCCTGCTCGATCAGGGTGCGAAGAATCTCTTCGATGATATCCATTGAATCATGCAGGCAGGAAGACATATAGGACTCCGAATGGATGCCTTTGGCACGGTTTGCCTGCTGGGTTGGCGTATAACGAATAATATAGTCGATATGACCGTATACGTCAAAGTCAATCCCGGCATGGATGTTTTCCAGTGTGATCTTATAATAGCGTTCGATGCCTTCTTTTTCTGTTTTGCCCTCCCAGTAGGCAGGGAAGTACGGATCGAAATTATCGACGAGATGGGTTGAACCAATGATAAAATCGAAAGGATAGGATGTGGTCAGTGCCTGGCACTTTTCGGTCAGGTCAGGCTTTAAGCCAAGCTCGACCCCCTGTCGGATCTGAATCTGCGGATAGAGAGCCTGCAGTCGGTGCAGCTCTTTAAAATAGGCATCCGGATCAAATAAAAAGTCCATTCCGTTTCCGATATCCGGAAAGTCATAATCCATATGATCGGTAAAACAGATCGAAGTCAGTCCGCAGGCAATCGCCTGCTTTAACATCTGCTCCATCGGAGTCTGGCTGTCGGAAGAAAACTGCGTGTGTACATGGTTGTCAGAACGTATCCCTTTTGTTTGCATAGTAATCTCCATTCTGCAGACGTTTTTTGTCGAAGAAATCGTGAGCAATAGATCCGATTTTGCTCTGCGATCAGGGTTGGTTTGTGACGTCTGCGGCACAAACCAGCCCCTGCTTGTATAAAAAAACCAGTTAAACCTCTGTCAGCCCCTGGATTTCCGGGGCGATCGTCATGGAATAATTCGTATAATAGACCACGAAGCCCGGTTTGCTTCCGTTTGGTTTTTTGACATGCTTTCGCTGGATATAATCGACCTCTACTTTTGTCTGATCGCGGGCAGTGGAGTAGTAGGCTGCCAGTGCTGCCGCTTCTTCAAAGGTGCGGTCCGGTAGTTCCTGCCCTTCTGTTTTGACGATCACATGCGAACCGGCGGCTTTTTTGGCATGGAACCACCAGTCACCGCCATTGGCAAATTTAAAGGTCAGCTCTTCGTTCTGGTAGTTATTCTTACCGACATACATATGGAAACCGTCGGATGAAAGATAGTGCAGTGGTTTGCTTTTGCCGGGACTCTTTTCCTTGGATCTGGAAGCGTGGCGTTTCATATAACCATACTCCGTCAGCTCCCGTTTGATCGATACCAGATCAGCCTCCTGCCGGGCAATATCCAGTGCATTGCTGATCGATTCCAGATGGTCGATCTCTTCTTTTGTCTCACGGATCTGTACCGTCAGTGCTTCAAAAGTACGTTTCAGCTTTGCATATTTATCAAAATAGCGTTTGGCATTTTCCATCGCATTTTTCGACTCATCCAGAGGAATGCGTACTGTTTCATTGGTATAATAATTTTCGCATTCCAGGTATTTTTCTCCTCCGGTCAGACTATAGCCATACGTCGTGATAAGCTCACCATATACTTTATATTTATCACGTTTTTGTGTATCATGCAGCTGTTTTTCCTGCAGATCATATTTCTTGCGGTTGCGTTCCAGTGCCGTGTTTGTGATACGGCGCAGATCTGATGATTTCTGGTGGATCCGTGAATAGATCTCTTTAGTCTCGTAATAATCATACAGCATCTGGCTGATATCGGTATAATCGATCAGCTGATAGCCGTCTTCTGCCTGATAGGAGGTGAGCTGCATACTGGCAAATTCCTTTGGTTCTCCGTTTTTCTGTACGATCACCGGCTCGAAATGCTGTGCTTTTAAGTCGTCCCGCATCTGTGCAAAGTTGCGGAACAGGTGCAGCTTCTCCAGTTCGGTCAGCTCTCCGGTCGTTTCATGATCGGACAGGGAAGCACGATATAGAAGTTCATTCGCCATAACCGGACTGAAGCCGGTCAGGGAAGTATATAAAGCCTTTGCCAGCGGAAGCGGTTTGGCAAGGATCTTTTCGGTAAATGTCTCCTGCGTCACGGTGAAAGGATCTTCCTTAGATTGGGTATTTGGAATAAAATACGGGCGTCCCGGCAGCACTTCCCGGACAGAACTGACCAGAAGAGAGACGTGTTTGATGCTGTCAATGATCGTATCGGATGCATCACAGAAGATGATGTTGCTGTGTTTTCCCATCAGTTCCACATAGAGATACTTTTTACACAGATCTCCCATCTCGTTCAGATGCTCCAGTTCCAGGCGGAGTACACGTTCCAGACCTAGCTGCTCTATAGAGACGATTCGGCAGTTATTCAGGTGCTTGCGGAGCACCATGCAGAAGGTAGGTGCCGTCATGGGAGAAGGTTTATTCTCCTGTGTCAGATAGATCAGCGGAAGGCTGGGATTGACGGAGATCACCAGACGATACTGACTGCGTACTGTTTTGGATGCATCTTCTTTGGAAGGTCTGCTCTGTTTTATCGTAAATAAAAGCTCATCCCGTTCCGGCTGGGCGATCTTGGCGATCCTGCCGCCGCAGATCGTTTCGTTCAGCTGGGATGTCATATTTGCTATTACAAATCCATCTAATGCCATGTTAATCCTCATTTCTGTTATATAGTATTATACGAAACCTTATTTCTCCATTTTATATAGAAGTAAACCGGATGTCAAACGGGTGGAAAAGAAGTAGTTGAAATATTAAAAAAAATAAAGTATAATGCTATATTGCATTTATGAACGAAGAAGTTACATAAGATAGTAAAAGAAACAAATGGAGGGCAACGTGTTACGTTTTTTTTATGTGATTGCGGGGAATGTCCACAGGGTCTGGATGATCCCGCTGATGGAATACTATGCCAGACATGATGAGAAATATTCGGAGGAGTTCCGGTATCAATACGATCTGAAAGTGATCCGTAAGATGATGAAAACCGGACACATACGAACGACACAGTACGGAAAGGAAAATTTGCCGCAGGAGGGCGGTTATGTGATGTTTTCCAATCATCAGGGGAAATATGATGCGCTGGGAATCATGCATACCCATGAAATGCCATGCTCTGTGGTAATGGATGATGCCAGATCGCATGGACCGCTGGTCAGCCAGTTTATTGATCTGGTGAAGGGAAAGCGGATCAAGCTGCATGATCTGCGGCAGGCAGCCGGTATTATCCAGGAAGTGGCACAGGAGGTAAAGCAGGGGCGGAAGTTTATTATCTTTCCGTCCGGCGGCTATGAACACCGGAATGGAAACCATGTCGATGCCTTCAAACCGGGTGCGTTTAAAAGTGCCATGCGTGCAAAGGCGCCGATCGTCCCGGTGGCGATCGTAGATTCCTGGAAGGTGTTTGATCTGTGGTCACTCAGACCGGTACAGACGCAGG
>CAUCOL010000044.1 GCA_958444395.1 uncultured Lachnospiraceae bacterium | reverse complement strand
AATCTGAAAACAGGTATTTACGCAACGATGGGAGCAAATGAAAAGGCACTGTATGCCTGCGGCGGGATCTTTGTTGCCGGGCTGATGTATCTGGTGTTTGCCGCGATCATTCGTCTGGTTGGGGTAAAACGAGTGATGCGCTTCCTCCCACCGGTTGTGACAGGTCCGGTTATTATCTGTATCGGTCTGAGCCTGGCATCTTCTGCGATCAATAATGCCTCTAAGAACTGGTTTCTGGCATTGGTAGCATTGATCGTCATCATTGTATTTAATATCTGGGGAAAAGGAATGTTCAAGATCATTCCGATTCTGATGGGTGTCGTGATCTCCTACCTGGTTGCGGTCATCATGAATGCCTGCGGTCTGACGAATCCAGACGGAACGGCGATTCTGGACTTTTCATCGATTGCAGCAGCAAAGATCGTTGGTCTGCCGCCGATGCGCATCTGCAGATTTGATGTTACGGCGATCCTGGTAATGGCACCGATCGCGATCGCAACGATGATGGAACATGTTGGTGATATTTCTGCTATCTCTGCTACGGTTGGAGAGAACTATCTGGCAGAGCCGGGTCTTCACAAAACGTTGCTGGGAGATGGACTTGCAACCTCTCTTGCCGGTCTGGTCGGTGGACCTGCCAATACAACATATGGCGAGAATACAGGTGTACTGGAGCTGAGCCGTGTACATGATCCGAGAGTGATCCGGATCGCTGCAGTCTTTGCGATCATCGTCAGCTTTATTCCCAAAGTATCTTCTCTGATCAGTACGATGCCGGCTGCTATTATCGGTGGTGTCAGCTTCATGCTGTACGGTATGATCTCCGCTATTGGTGTACGAAACGTCGTAGAGAATAAAGTCGATCTGACGAAGTCCAGAAATTTGATCATAGCCGGAGTGATCTTTGTCTGTGGTCTGGGATTCAGCGATGGTATTACGTTTACGATCGCAGGAACGTCTATTACGCTGACTGCGCTTGCCATCGCAGCGATCGCCGGTATTCTTCTGAATGCGATCCTGCCGGGCAATGATTATGAATTTGGTGTTAATGAAGCCGGGGATGAGAACCGTGGCATACATGCATCTTAAAGCTGTGTGATCCATGAGAACTTTCCATACGTCAGAGGGTAGTCTGAAACGCTCATTTGACCGGAAATTCTCCGGATGAATAAGGGGCTGCCGTGTAAATCTTTTTTGCGCGGCAGCCCCTTATTATTATTCGTCCGGAAGGATCCCGGCGATTTTTGCCATTTCCTGTATGTTTTTACGAGATACCTTTTTGCCGTGGTACTCGATCAGTCCACGCTTATCGCCGGTGAAGATGTCCTGGGGTTCATATTTGGCGAGGATGATCTTATCATCGTCTACGAAGATCTCCAGTTCCTCACGTTCAGTGATCCCCAGCGTGCGTCGCAGCTCGATCGGAAGTGTGATTCTTCCAAGCTCATCTAATTTTCTGACAATTCCGGTACTTTTCATCTAATGTCTCCTTTCAGGTCGCAGCCATCATGTTCTTGAGGGTGACGGCTCTCTTAAGTGTCAATGCTCTGGAAACATACGATGCATCGAAAATTCGATACCGTATGATTTGCCACATAATATAGCACAGACGACGGGGCAATACAATAAAAGAACACCCGAAGAAAATAAAGTTTTTGGAAAAATTTGTATAACCCCCCTTTTTACCAAAGAAAACAAAGAAAATACCTTAAGAGATTAAGGTGTCAAAAGATCTGAATTTCTCAGACAAGCGGATTTTCCAAATCTTTGGCGGGCTCTTTCGGTGTTGTTTGAGCAAAATAGTTGCTTGTATGTGGCAGGGGGCTGTGGTAAAATAGAACTATGAATCCGTCTGGATAAACAGGGGCTGTCGTGGCATAAGAGATATGCAGAACGGCGCAGTCTGTGTGAAACCGGATGCCCGTTGGAGAAAGGGCAGTCAGGGATGTGTCAAGGTTCAGAATGGGTCATGGGATTATAAGATACTTAGGGTTATGAAAAGGAGGAAGCATATGAAAAAGAAGCAGCATGTAAATCGTATTGCCGCCTGGCTACTGATCCTTGCGATGGTATTTACCAGCGGGGCGTTTGAAGGATGGCCGGGGGTCGTGAAAGTGGCATCGGCAGCAGAGAGCATCGCCTTGACCGATGCGGTATTGTATGAAGCAGCATATAACAGTACGTTGAAGAGGTTTGATTCGTCAGATGAAATAACAAAGGTATATAGTGATACCTATAAGACGCAGACGATCAATAAAACAGACACCATCTTATATATGGATGTAAATACTGCATTGCAGTTTCAGGTGGATGGTGCCGGCTGGTCTGCAGAGATCGTCGGAAGTGACAACCAGGCAAAGGGAAGCCAGGAATTTTTTGGCGGTGACGCTGTTGAGGATGGAGCTAACAACTGCAGGAAAGTATATGAAAATGGAATGGCGGAGATCGAGTCGGTTCAGACAGAAGAGGGAACGACGGTATTTAAGCTCTATGCCGGAGATAAGACAACTACCTCATCGAATGAATTTTATGTTCGTTTTATAGCAGAAGGCAGAGGAGCACTTCGTGTACTGGTCAGAATATTAAACCCGGTCACATCATATAGTGTGACATCTTCCTCTAATTCTGTTCCGGCAAACCATAAGAGAACACTTACGGTAAACGCAAAGGACAACGAGGAAAGACGTTCCAAGACAGCCACAACAGATATTTACAGCTATAGTGTAGTGGACAGCAATGGTGCAGATGCATCCGGATATGCAGAAGTTAGTTCGGAAAATGGAAGAGACGCTGTCTTTCGTGCACTAGACCAGGCAGATGTTACTGTAACAGTGGTAACGAAAACAGAGCCTAATATTAAACAGTCCGGAAATGAATTTATAGCCATTACACCACGAAATATCGAATACAGAAAAAAGATGGTCATTGAACCGTGGGTTCGTGCAGAGAACCTGCAGTTTAAAAGCGAAGAATATAATGTAGAGGCAGGAAAAACCATCGATCTGCTGGATCGCTTTGAGAAGGATCCGGCGACAGCGAATGATACCTGGAGTTGGAATTCGTCTGACACGAAAGTTGCGACAGTCGATGCCAATGGAAAGGTGACGGGCGTTGCAACCGGAAAGACAACGATCACGGTATCTGCCGAGAATGAAAATGTAAAGGCTACCTGTACGGTAGTTGTTTATAAGCAGGCGACAGATATTATATTAATGCGGAATAATGTTAAATTGTCAGACAGCGTGGATCTCAGAAATGATAATGTGATCTACGTCGATGCCTGTGAGGATCCGGCAACGGCAACCGAAGAGCTGGTGGCTGAGGCAAGCGATAAAGATCTGATATCCGTCGAGCCGGTCAATACAACGGAGACGACGAATGTCAAGCGGTTTAAGATTACAGTGGAAGATACTGTTACACAGAAGACAACCTGTTCGATCCGTTTTAAAACGAACCGGACGGCAGAGAGCAGTGGAGCAGATGGCACGGTAGCAAATATCAGCAAATCACTGCAGGTGAATGTATATCCAAAACTGACGACTGCTTTAAAGTTTAAGCAGGGAAATGATGAGATTAAGGGTACAAAGATACAGGTATATACCGGGGATCAGTACAGCATCTCAGCAGAGTCCGGGAGTGCACCGGAGGATCAGATCGACTGGAGTTATTCCGGAAATGAAGGCATCATAGAAGAAGCACAGAAGACGACTGCTGTCAATGATGATACATTACTGACCTTCACTGCTAAGAAAAAAGGCACAATCTCTCTTACGGCAACGGCAAGAAGTAATGCATTAATATCTAAGAGCATAGAGATTGAGGTCTTACAGAGTGCAGAAAAGATTGCATTATCAGACACAAAGGCAACTTTAAATAAGGGAGATACCTTTACATTATCTGCTGCACAGACACCGGAAAACTCAGATGAGAAGGTGATCTGGAAATCCAGCAATGATGCAGTAGCAACGGTAGAAAATGGTGTGGTTACAGCGATATCTGCCAGCAACACTCCGGTAACGATCACAGCAGAAACAGAGCATACCGGAAAGAAAGCAACCTGTGCGATCATAGTAGTAGATTCCAAAGGGTTAAGTCTGAATAAGTCCGCATTAAGCGGAAATCTGGACACATCCGTTGCTGTACAGGCGACGGTTAAGAACAGTGATGACAGCACTGTTTCGCAGCCAATCGTAAAATGGAGTATTGACAATGAAGAGGTGGCATCTCTGGATAAAACAGAGGGTGAGAAGGTGACTGTTACCATGAAAAAGGTAGGTACAGCTATTTTAACAGCGACATATGGTCAGCTGACGATGACCTGCCCGATCACAGCAGTTCTGCCTCTGAGCGATGAAGACGTTGAGGTCAGCGGCATTGAGCCAAAGCAGGAATTTATCTATCTCCCAAATGGAAAAGTGCCGGACATTAACGTAACCGCTGTAAACAAGAAAGACAGCCGTGCATCAGCCGGTAAGGCTTACACTCTGACAGAGGGTGATGGAAAGGACTACGTCCTGAAGAACAGCTATACAGAAGGCAGCAGTGTGGGTGATTACACGATCAGCCTGGGCGAGACGGGAGACAAGCTGTATACAGGCAGCCGTACGATCGCTTATAAGGTTGTGAAGAAAGATATTTCTGATTTTAAATTCCCATTAGAGGATACAGTATATAATGGAAAGGCACAGAAGCCGGAGGTGAAGCTGACTTATAAAGAGGGCAGTGATACACAGGAGCTTGTCAAAGGAACAGACTTTAAAGTAACCTACACCAATAACACAAATGCAGGAGAGGCTACTGTTAAGGTAGAGGGTACAGGTAACTTTACAGGAACAATTACTGAGACATTTACGATCAACCCATATGCGATGGAGAAGCTGGAAACTGTTGCGATCGCAGATCAGACCTATACAGGGGAAGCACTCACACCGGATGTTTCATTGTATCGTATCACGAAAGAAGAAGGCAAAGCGGATACAAGGACGCAGCTATCCAAGACAACGGATTTTACAGCGGAGTATAGCAATAATGTCAATGCCGGTACAGCGACGATTCGTGTTACCGGTCAGGAAAATTATACCGGAACGATCAGTGTACAGTTCACGATCCGTCCGCAGGAGATTTCCGGTGTAAGTTTTGCAAACGCAGAGAATCAGACCTATACAGGAGCTGCTTTAAAGCCGGAGTATATCGGTACATTTAAAAAACAGACGATAGAAAACGGAAAAGACTATACGGTAACCTATGAAGACAATATTAACGTCGGAACAGCAAAGGTTACGATCGCCGGAAAAGGAAACTTTACGGGAACCGTGAATAAATCATTCCGGATTGATGCTTCTGATCTGACAACGGATGTGACATGGGCTGCGATACCGGATCAGTATGATTGTGGTACTGCAATGGAACCGGAGCTGGATATCACCAATGGAACGATCGATCTGGTCAGAAATGTGGATTACACAGCAAAATTTACCAATAATGTGAATGAAGGAGAGGCTTCTGTAGAGATTACCGGAACAGGTAACTTTAAAGGAAAGCTGACGAAGACTTTTAACATTGTTAAGAAGGATATCCGGTATCCGGCTACGGATATTGAGATCAAGCAGCTGACAGGTGCAGAACTGGTGAATGGAAAGATCTATGTCAACGTAGGACAGCCAATGCTGTATCTGATCAAAGCCGTAAATGGTGGAGTATGTGATGATATTGTGATGGCATCCTATATCAGTGCAAAGGATGATTTCTTTGAAGGTGGCACGACAAACGTTACCGATGGTACCTCTGCTACTCTGATGCTGGTTGGTAAGAAACCGGGAACGACACAGATTCGTCTGCTGACGAAGACAGGTATCTCAAAGACGATCGATGTAATCGTAAACTCTCCGGCTACCGCATTGAAACTGCAGGCAGTGGATGAGAAGAATACGAAGGTGGATATTACAGATGGTCAGTTCAGTATGCTGCAAAATCATACCCTGCAGATCACACCGGTATTTACACCGACAGACAGTACGGATCAGGTTCAGTGGAGTATTGATGATACTTCCATCGCAAGTATCAGTGAGGACGGAGTATTGACTGCCTTATCACAGGGCACGGTCAAGGTAACGGCAACGACACTTCCATCTGAGTTAAGTGAGGGTGGAGTCGTAGCGAAAACGACGATCACGATCCTGAAGAACGAACCGGCGACCAGCATTACACTGGATAAAAATACATTGGTTATGAAAGCGAAGGAGACGGCAACACTGGTTGCTACGATCCTTCCGGAGACGAATACCGAACAGATCGTATGGAGTTCCTCCGATGAGAAGGTCGCAACGGTTGATTCGGCAGGAAAGGTAACGGCAGTAGGTAAGGGAACTGCAATCATTACATGCAGTAACTTCCAGAACAATATTTCAGATACCTGTACCGTGACCGTGTCTACCCCAGCCACCGGTATCGAGCTGAATGTGAAGGAGCAGACCCTGAAGGCAGGAGAAAGCATCAAGATCACAGCCAGCTTACAGCCTGCCACGGCAGAAGATCAGTTTGAATGGACTTCTTCTGACGAGAAGGTCGCAACGGTTGCATCAGACAGTGGCGACAGCACAGGCAACAGCCAGACTGCCACAGTCAAGGGTATCAAGGAAGGTAAGGTAACGATCAAGGTTACTTCAAAGACGACGAAGAAAACAGCAAACTGTACGATCGTCGTATCCGGTACTTCCGACAAAAAGGATGATAAAACGCAGGGTACAGATAATACGGAGCAGCTTGCCAAAGCAAAGATCAAAAAAGCAAAGAATGTAAAAGGCAAAAAGATCAGCGTATCCTGGGGCAAAGTAGCCGGAGCCGAAGGCTATCAGGTGGCATATGGCGTTAAGAGCAGCGTTAAGAAAGCAAAGATTAAGAGTGTAAAGAAAACAGCACTTACGTTAAGAAAGCTGAAGAAGAAAAAGACATATTACATTCGTGTCCGCGCATACAAAACAGTTGACGGTAAGAAAGTACCGGGAGCATGGAGTGCTGCGAAGAAGGTCAAAGTAAAAAAATAGGGGTGAAATGAAAAAAATAGAAAATAATGCTTGCATTTTAGGGCAGAAGTGTTAAACTATACTCAGTAATGCGACCTAGTGATATATACGTATATCATGCATTACAATTCCCCCCTCTGAGAATAAAATGTCAGTGAAGAACCGTTTCTTAAAATACATTTTAGGGAACGGTTCTTTTGTTGCGAAAAAATAGCTGTGTGGCAGCGGGAAGATGCAGAAAGTCTTATAATTTTGTGAATACGGGGATGGAACCTGCGATGTGAAAAAGAAAAGAGCACAGAACCGATACAGGAAGAGAGAAGAGAGTAAGAACAGCAAGTGCACAGGGGAAATTCTGTGAACACTGAGAAAAGAGGTAAAGAGTGAATTTTGAAGAATTATGCTTAGACCCGCGCATTCTGCGGGCTGTAACAGAGATGGGATTTGAAGAGGCAAGTCCGATTCAGGCGAAAGCAATTCCGGTGGCACTGGAGGGGCGCGATATGATCGGCCAGGCGCAGACAGGTACCGGTAAGACTGCTGCTTTTGGTATTCCGTTGCTGCAACGAGTCGATCCACATGAGAAGAAACTGCAGGCAATCGTGCTGTGTCCGACCAGAGAGCTGGCGATCCAGGTAGCAGAAGAAATCCGCCGTCTGGCGAAGTTTATGCATGGGATTAAGGTACTGCCGATCTATGGTGGTCAAGAGATCAGCAAGCAGATCCGCTCGCTGAAGGGTGGCGTACAGGTCGTGATCGGCACGCCAGGACGTGTGATAGACCATATCCGCAGACATACATTGAAGATGGAGCGGGTCGGCACTATGGTGCTGGATGAAGCAGACGAGATGCTGAATATGGGCTTTCGTGAGGATATTGAGCTGGTATTATCGCATCTGCCGCAGGAACGTCAGACGCTGCTGTTCTCTGCCACGATGCCAAAACCGATCCTGGAGATTGCCAAGACCTATCTGACCGATCCGGAGATTGTTAAGGTTGTCAAGAAAGAGCTGACCGTGCCAAAGATCGAACAGTATTATTATGAGGTCAACCCACGTAAGAAAAGCGAGGTATTATCCCGCCTGCTGGATCTGTACGATCCGGCTCTGTCGCTGGTATTCTGCAATACAAAGCGGAAGGTGGACGAGTTGGTAGCGGATCTGAAAGGGAGAGGTTACTTTGCAGAGGGACTGCACGGCGATATGAAGCAGGCACAGAGAGACCGCGTCATGAAAGGGTTCCGAAATGGAAAGACGGATATCCTGGTAGCGACGGACGTGGCAGCCAGAGGAATAGACGTAGATGATGTGGAAGCGGTATTTAATTATGACATACCACAGGATGACGAGTTCTATGTTCATCGTATCGGACGAACCGGGCGTGCCGGACGAACCGGACGTGCCTTTAACCTGATCTCCGGAAAAGAGATCTATAAGCTGAAGGACATCCAGAGATATTGTAAGACGAAGATCAAGCGTCAGCCGGTACCATCGGTGAATGATATCAGCCGGATCAAAGCGGAAAAGGTACTGGAGCAGGTAGCCGGGATCATAGAGAACGATGATTTGACGAAGATGATCCGTATGCTGGAGGAACATCTGGAGGAGCAGGAATACTCCGCAACAGAAGCGGCAGCAGCATTGCTTAAGCTGGCAATGGGAGAAGACACAGCCTCTGCGATGGCGAAGGAAGAGGACTTTGGAGATACCGGGGCAGAACCGGGAATGGTGCGTCTGTTCATCAATATCGGAAAGAAACAGCGCGTCAGGATCGGAGATCTGCTGGGTGCAGTGGCAGGCGAATCCGGCATGGAGGGAAATCTGGTCGGAGCGATTGACATGTATGACAATTATTCCTTTATCGAGGTGCCGACAGAGTATGGAAGAGCCGTGATCGATGCGATGAACAGCGCGCGGATCAAAGGAAAGCCGGTCAATGTCGAGGTGGCAAACCGAAAATAAGCAGGACCGGCAGGAAAACAGAGAAATATGCTATTGACGTATTTGGAAATATGCGTTATAGTAAAAGTTAGTGTTGATACAAGATTTATGTACGACATTTGTTACAATGAAATAAAAGAAACTCTTATTCAGAGTGGTGGAGAGTGAAGGCTCTATGAAACCACGGCAACCCCTTATACAGGAAGGTGCCAATCTCAGCGAGAAATCGATCAATAAGAGGAGTTGACGATATTCCATCCATCTTATTACGTTTTCTGACAGACAGCGAATAAGATGGATTTTCTACTGTATGGGATGTTTATACGGTGCGGATATCTATGCACCTGTATCGTAAAAATACGTGTGTGGATCGCATGGTACCGGGAAAGTCGGAGTTTCTTTCAGTGAGAATGGAGCTTGTGTCAGTGTGCACCTGATACAGGTCAGGCATGTACAAAGG
>CAUCOL010000043.1 GCA_958444395.1 uncultured Lachnospiraceae bacterium | reverse complement strand
ACGAAGACTCCTCGCCCAACAGCTACTCCGACAGTAACTCCGACGAATACTCCTCGCCCAACAGCTACTCCGACAGTAACTCCGACGAAGACTCCTCGCCCAACAGCTACTCCGACAGTAACTCCGACAAGGGCTCCTTCTCCAACGGCTTCTCCGACGGTAACTCCGACGAATACTCCTCGTCCAACGACTTCACCGACATCTACTCCGATGAAAACGCCAGTCATAACTCCTACCGTCACTCCTACTAAAACACCAGATGCACCATCTTCCTCTACACCAAGTACCTCACCTGGTATTTCTGCCACGCCAAATAATACCCCGGCAGCCACACCAGGTCAGACCGCTCCGTCCAAAACGCCATCCAAAAATCCCGGCACACCACCGGCAATCCAAAAAACGCCGGCTGCCACACCACATACGCCATCTGTTCCTGTCCCACCGGATTCGCAGCCACCTGCAACAGAAACAGGTTCACCGGTCACCGGAGAAACGACCCTGCATTGGCTTTTCGAAATATTGGCAGGAATATCTGCCGGAGGTGCCTTTTTCTTCGGACGCAAAATACGAACCAAAAAAGCTGACTAAAGGATTCCTTTACACCTTTCCGCCTTATGGCAAAGTCATAATACATTTGCAAACAGCCTCCGAATCCGCTAAAATACTGCTATGGATTATGTTCTATCCTTTAACGAAACAGACTTTTTGACAAATCTATTCCAAACAGACGAAAACCGGGACGATGCATCGATAAACGATAGCGAATGCATCGCTGAAAATATACAGAAAGAAATGAGGATTACTATGGGATTATGTAAAGCAGAAGAAACAGAGAAGCAGTTAATCATGGAGATGTATACTGCTGCCACGGGGCGCAGGGGATGTACCTGGAATGATTCCTATCCAAACCGGGAGATCTTAGAAGGTGACTTTCACCGGGGAGACCTTTTTGTCTGGAAAAATGCAGAAAATGAAGTGGTAGGTGCTATTTCGATTGATGACGATAAAGTCGTTGAAGCATTACCCTGCTGGTCAGATACACTGCAGCCATCCGCTGAACTTGCACGCCTGGTCGTACGCGAGGACAACCAAAATCAGGGAATCGCGCGGAAAATGATCCTGTCTGTCATGGAGATTCTGCGGCAGCGTTCCTGCAAAAGTGTGCATTATCTGGTCAGCGGCAAAAACGAGAGAGCAGTCCGTTCCTATGCACAGCTGCATTTCCAGAAAAAAGGAGAGGCCGATCTATTCGATGAACACTGGCTCTGTTACGAAAAAGCACTATAATAACTCCAAAGACCGCCGATCCACTGGTTCTCAGCGAATCGACGGTCTTTTCTGTTTTTCTTATAACAATTCAGATCCACATATGTTTTTGTTATTTTTGAGCAGTCACAGTGCTGACTACTTCCGCTGCAGAAATCAGTATAGCTTGCATACCCTTTCTTCCCTGCCTTCACCTTCTGCAGTTTTTTCTTAGTAACACTCTGCGACTTCTTCTGTACATACACAGAGAGTTTCGTCATCTTTTTGAATGTAAATTTCTTCGACTTGCCGGAGGTAACGATCTTTTTTTCCAACGTTTTTTCATGCAATCCCTCATTTCTATCTTAATTTTGACCTCACTATACTCCCTTTTCCTTAAATTACTCTGAAAGGTTTTCAGTCTCTTTTAAGTATTTTATGGTAGAATGTAGAAGAAATAAGAAAACAGGCAAAGGAGGAACTGCAAAGATGTGAATACTGATCGTAGAGGACGACACCCGTCTCGGAGATACCCTGCGTGAATTACTGCAGGAAAGTGACTATGAAACAGATCTGATCGCCGATGGCGCCGAAAGCTCTGCCGTCGATGGCACCAGTTTCCTTGTATCCTTTCATATGCAAGACTAATGCAGCATATATGAAACAGCCTGCGCCAACACGTCGAGTGCTGTCTGCATTGTACCTGTTCCATCGAACAATCTACTAAAATTAAGGAAATTTTAACTTGCCATCCCCTTTCGTCTATACTAAAATATTTTAGTATGAAAGAAAAAAACATGCTACGACAAAACAAAAATAAAATTATCTGTTTTTTTATTGCCCTTCTGTTAGCAGCAGTCACCATTTATGCTGTCTTTCAAGGTGGAGGGGTTTCTTTTCATGCCTTATGGGCACGATTAAAAGAAGCTTCCTGGCAGGGCATCGTTTTGGCGGTCATCAGTATGCTTGGATTCATCTATTTTGAGGGCGAAGCGATCCGGGTCATTGTCTGTCATATGGGCTATCCCGTAAAGAGAAACCGTGGCTTTATTTATGCAGCGGCAGACGTGTATTTTTCAGCGATCACTCCTTCCGCATCCGGCGGACAGCCTGCCAGTGCCTGGTTTATGATACAGGACGGCATCCCCGGAACAGCTGTGATGACGGCTCTTCTACTGAATCTCATTATGTATACCCTGGCAATATTAACGATCGGTCTTCTCGATATTTTCTTCTTTCCGGGTGTCTTTTTGCACTTTAGCATCGGCTGCAGAGTGCTGATCCTGATCGGTGGACTGGTTTTAGCCGGACTGGCTGTTTTATTTTTTCTTTTACTAAAAAAGCAGAATATCATCAAAGCACTTGGTCTGTTTCTTATCACGCTTCTGACACGGCTTCATTTAAAACGTCTGGCTCACAGACTCGAGAAACGATTAGATGCGTCGATCGACAAATACAGTCAATGTGCATCGCTTGTATTAAATGGTAAAACAATGCTGCTGAAGGCTTATCTATTCAACCTGTTACAGCGGCTTTCACAAATTATTGTAACACTGTTCACCTTCGCTGCCATGCATGGTGACTGGCGCAGACTGCCCGAGCTTCTGGCTACACAGATCTATGTTGTACTTGGTTCAAACTGCGTTCCTATTCCAGGCGGAGTCGGTGTTACAGATTATCTGATGCTGCAGGGATATAAGCAGCTTATGGATCGAGGGAGTGCATATCAGCTGGAGATCCTCAGTCGGGGACTTTCCTTCTATGTATGCATATTTGTGAGCCTGATCACCGTCTGCATCGGATATATTGTATGTACACGAAACAAAACACGGGAGAGAAAAGAATGATTGGATTTTATGATTACACTGTTATATTGACTTATTTATCGCTGTTATCCGGTACGACCGGCGTCATGTTATGTCTGAATGGTATCGGACACCCCTTTCTTGGAATGTTTTTTCTGCTGTTCTCCGGACTTTGCGACACATTTGACGGCAAAGTGGCACGCAGCAAAAAAGACCGTACTCCGCAAATGCAGAAATTTGGTATACAGATTGACTCCCTGTCTGATCTGATCGCCTTTGGCATCCTGCCTGCCTGTATTGGTATCGCTATGCTCCGAAGCAGTATGCATATCGCTACACTGCCGGGTCTGACCCCTTATCTTCTGACCTACCATCCTCTTCTGACACAGATCGTTCTGACTCTGATCGCAGTTCTGTATGTGCTGACAGCCATGATCCGTCTGGCATATTTTAATGTCATGGAAGAGGAAGGGCAGAATAAAGATGCCTCCGGCGAAAAGATCTACACCGGTCTGCCTGTTACCTCTGCTGCTTTGATCTTTCCTGCTGTCCTGCTGATACATATTCTGGTAAGTGCCGATCTGACCCTGTTATATTTTGGCATGATGATCGTGACCGGTCTGTTATTCATCTCAAAGATCAGGATCAAAAAGCCACAAAACAAGGGTATTGCACTTCTGGTTATCCTGGGCGCATTAGAATTTATCATACTGATCGCAGCTCTGGAGATTTTACGTCATTAAGATTAAGGTGTCAAAAGTCCTTTTTCATGACGGAGATATTTTTTTGAAGATTTGTGCTACAATATCTTGAGGCGATACGGCACATCGTTGATAGATATTGTGGTCAAAAATTCAGAAAAATAGCCCGTCAGGGAAATTCAGACCTTTTGACACTTTAATCTCATTAATAAAATGCCTGCTATAAAATAGTTTACTATGGAATTATCGTGCTTTGTATCGGTCAACTTACTCCGGCTGATACAAAGCATTTTTGACACACTGCTACGGAAAAGAAAAGGAGGATTTCATGGATTCTTTGCAGTTTTTATACCACACGATCCCCGGACGCTGTATTCTGAAAGTACTCACAAAGCCGGCGCTCTCAGAGCTCTGTGGACATTTTCTGGATAGCGGGGCGTCTCGTTTTCTGATTAGACCCTTTGTAAAACATAACCGGATTGAACTGGCAGATTATGAAACCGATTCGATCCACAGTTTCAATGATTTCTTCTCCCGCAGGATCCGTGAAGGCCTGCGTCCGGTCGATCCTGACCCAATGCACCTGATCGCCCCCTGCGACGGCCTTTTATCGGTCTGGCGCATTCAGGATACGACTGTGCTGCCGATCAAGCAGAGCCATTATACACTGCAGTCTCTGCTGCGCAACAAAAAACTGGCAGATACCTACCGGGATGGCTACTGTTTCGTTTTTCGTCTCTGCGTCAACCACTATCACCGTTACTGTTATGTAGACAGTGGTGCAAAGTGCCAGAATGTGCATCTGCCCGGTATCTTACATACGGTTCGCCCGATCGCTCTGGAGCAGGAGTCTGTATTTACAGAAAACAGTCGGGAATATACCTGCATCCGGACAAAACATTTCGGTACCGTCACTCAGATGGAAGTCGGCGCCATGCTGGTCGGACGTATCGTAAACCATGAGGGAAAAGCTACCGCGATCCGCGGAAAAGAAAAGGGATATTTTCAATATGGAGGTTCCACGGTCATTGTCCTGGTATCGAAAGATCAGGTGCATATCCGTCAGGATCTCATAAAGCAATCCCTGCAAGGAAAGGAAACATCCGTCAGGATGGGAGAGGTGATCGGTCATGCAAGAGAAAATTAAATCCCTGATTCCGGGATACGCTGTTGTCCCACTGATTACCGCTGTGGCTGTCAATATGATGGTCTATGTCGGCGTCTCCCTTTTTCGGGAGCATCTGACTTTTTCCTCTCTGGAAACTCCCCTGGATACGATGATTCCCTTTGTATCTCCTTTCGTACTGTTTTATGTACTGGCATTTGCCCAATGGATCATAAACTACCTGTTGATCGCCCGCGAAAGCAAAAACTTCTGCTACCGTTTCGTGATCGCAGATATCTTCTCTAAGATCATCTGCCTGTTTTTCTTTCTGCTGATGCCAACGACCCTGGCACGCCCGGATATTACAGGAACCGGATTGTTTGATCTGCTGGTACGCTTCATCTATCAGTCTGATCCACCGGTAAATCTTTTTCCTTCGATCCACTGTCTGGAAAGCTGGTGCTGTATTCACGCTGCCTTTTGTATGAAGAAAGTCCCAAAATGGTATCGCCCGGTTACTGTCCTGATGTCACTCGGCGTGTTTGCATCGACTTTATTTATCAAGCAGCATGTCATCGTAGATATGTTTGGAGGTATCGCCGCCTTTGAGATCGGTTATCTGCTAAGCTCCTTTCTGCGTGCCAGATACAAGGGGAAATAAGATGTTATAGCTACCGGAACTATAAATACTCTATTACGCACTGCATCTGCGGTGTGCACCACTTGTCCCTGCGATATAACAGCTGCTTCCAGACACCGACAGAAAAGTCTGTTACCGAAAGGCGCTGCAGGCTTCCTTTCTGTACAAAACGCTGCGTTACATAATCCGGCAAAAAAGAGATCCCCATATTTTTCTCCAGCAGATGGCAGATTAGTAATGTATCTCCTATTTCCAGGAAAGGGCGTATCTGCATCGATCGGCTGGCAAGCTCCTCTTCCAGCAACTGACGATAGCTCATTCCTTTTTCCGTCAAAATAAAAGCCTCTCCCAGCAGTTCCTCAACCTGTATCGCATCCCGCTGCGCCAAAGGATGCGTCGGTGACACAACGAAATGCGCATCCACCTGACGCTCCGACGCAATCACATATTTCGAGTCGTAGATGTGGCGATCCAATGTATATACCAGATCAGCTTCATTCTGATTCAGCATCCGAAACATTTCCTGTGTACTTGCTGTCATCACCTGAACAAATATCTCCGGATATTGACGATGAAATGCTTCATAATGATCCCAAAAAAGCCAATGACACAGAGAATCTGCCATCGCAATCCGTACCTTACCCGAAAAATTCTGCTTCTCTCCCGCAATCTCCTCCATATTTCTTGACAATTCCATCATATGCTGTGCAACAGCCAGTATCTCACTTCCTCTGGCGGTCAGCTTCACCGTATGATTGACCCTCTCAAATAAGAGCGTCCCCAGTTCCTCCTCCAGCTGGTGTATCTGAAAAGACACCGTCGATTGCGAATACCCCAGCCGTCTGGCAGTCTTTGTAAAGCTGCCCAACTCTGCCACCGATATAAATGTCTCTATGTTTTTTAAATCCATCTATCTGCTTTTCCTTTCCACATTCTCTGCGCTGTTACGCAGTTTTCCCCTTTTTTCTGGTCGGAGAAACAGCAATCCGTGGTGTTTCGTCCTGCTTCTCTGTCAACATCCTGTTTCTCTTTCTTCGTCCTAGTTATCTTTCCACGTCCTGTTTCTCTTTCTTCGTCCTGTTTCTTCATCAACATTCTGTTTTTTTAATTTGTCATCGAGTTTTTCGATGATATATTGCAAATCTATTCATTTTACAGATGCTATTAGGAATTATATAATAGAACTATAAAAAATGTAAAGAAGGGATAGAACCCATGATCGTCACTGGTATCGAAAAAATATACACATTCCTCTGGGGGGATCTGATCCACATTCCGCTGGCAAACGGAAGCAGTCTGGGCATCTCTCTGCTGATCCTTCTGCTGATCCCAACCGGGATCTATTTTACGATCCGCACCCGTTTTCTTCCGCTGCGGTTATTCCCCAATATGGTAAATGCCTTATTGGAGAAAAAAGAACACGCAGGCAGCTTATCCGCTTTTCAGGCACTTCTGGTATCAACCGCCACACGTGTCGGTATGGGAAATCTGGTCGGCGTGGTCGCTGCAATCTCCGTCGGAGGAGCCGGTGCCGTTTTCTGGATGTGGGTCACTGCACTGATCGGCTCTTCGACTGCCTTTGTAGAAGCTACTCTGGCACAATTGTATAAGCAAAAGGATCCTCTATACGGCGGATACCGTGGAGGACCTGCTTACTATATTCACGCATTTATCGAGGAAAAGTTGGGCTGTCCAAAAAAGCGGACACTCCTATCCTGCCTGTTCGCACTGTCGGGTCTGATCTGCTGGTGTGGCATCAGCCAGGTTATCAGTAACTCCGTCGTATCTTCCCTGAAAAATGCATTTCATATTCCGCCGATCTACACCACCGTTGTACTGGTCATCCTGGCGGCTCTGATCGTTCTTCGCAAAAATGCTACGGTAAAGGTACTGGATCTGATCGTGCCCGTGATGGCAGTCTGCTACTTTGCGATCACTGTATTTATCATCCTGATAAATATTCAGCATTTGCCCGGTGTATTTGCAAGAATCTTTCAGGAAGCCTTTGGCCTGCGACAGGCTGCTGCCGGTGGCTTTGGCGCCGTACTGATGAACGGGATCAAACGCGGGCTTTTCTCAAACGAAGCAGGATCCGGTTCTGCCCCTTGTGCTGCCGCTGCTGCCGAATGTGATCAGCCGGTAAAAGCCGGACTGGTGCAGGCACTGGGCGTTTTTATTGATACGATCGTGATCTGCAGTTGTACTGCCATGATCATGCTGCTGGCACCCAAACATGTAGTATCCGGACTGGAAGGTATGGATCTGCTTCAGACCGCCATGAATTATCATCTCGGCAGCTTTGGCACTATCTTCATTGCCATCACTTTATTTTTATTCAGTTTTTCTACCTTTCTGGGAATATTATTTTATGCCCGAAGCAATGTGTCTTATCTGTTTGGCGATCACTGGTTCTGGCAGACAGCCTATAAACTTCTGGCACTTGGCATGCTGTTTGTCGGTGGACTGGCAGCTTATACCTTTGTATGGGATCTGGGCGATGTTGGTATCGGACTGATGACCATATTCAATGTCATCGTGCTCTACCCACAGGGCGAAAAGGCCTTAAAAGAATTAAAAGAATATGAACGAAATAAACAGACATAAGTCCAGGAGGCTATATCCAATTATAGTCTCCCCCTGTCAATGCCAGGCTCAGAAGCTGATCATATTTCTCGATCTCATCCTCACCGGAAAGCATTTGAATCAGTCTGGCATCTTCTGTGATCACAGGCATCTCCTCATCCGGTCCAATCTCCATATCAGGTTCTTCTCCGCAATAAGGACATACTATGGAAGGTCCGATCTTCAAATCTAAAAAACGGCTTCCGCATTTATCACATTCATAATACCCACATCTCTGCGTTCCATCCGGTACATAATACATTTTTCTTACTTCCTTTCAAAAAACTCTGTCCTGCAGACTATTATAACATTTTGTGCCAAAACTATTGCATATCTGACGCTTACAACATACCTGACAATGGTCTGACGGCACACATCTGTTCCAGAACTATTGCATATCTGACGCATATAACGTATGATCCTGTCCCAGTATGACATACGTACCAACATCCAGTTTTCTTTCATACATCACTGCATCTTCCATTCGTATTATAATCTGCTCTCCCAGTTCATCCTCTAAATGAACGGATACCATAGGAATATATCCTTCCGGTCTGCCCTCGCAGCCGAAGTCATCCTCCTCGATACAAACAATCTTATATTTTCTCACTGGCCCACTTCACCCCAATCCTCTTTTGCAATCTCACGGATCACGCGGCACGGATTCCCTGCTGCCACAACACCATCCGGAATGTCCCTCGTCACGACGCTCCCACTCCCGATGACAACGTTATTGCCTATCGTTACACCCGGTACAATCCTCACTCCACCACCGATCCAGACATGACTCCCGATCGTCACCGGTTTTGCATACTCCAGCCCCTCATTCCGCTGCGCCGCATTGATCGGATGTCCGGCCGTGTATATACCACAATCCGGCGCAATAAATACATAATCCCCAATCGTTACAGCAGCCTCATCCAGGATCACAAGATTAAAATTAGAGAAAAAATGATGCCCGATATGAATATTATAACCGAAATCGCATCGAAATGGCTGTTCAATCACAAAATCATCGCCCAAATTCGGTATAATCTCGCGAATCTTGGATTTTCTCTGATCGATATCACTGGGAATGATCTGATTGTATTCATAACACTTACACTGACACGCCATCCGTTCCCTGATCAACTCTTTGTCATAATTATTATTATATAACATACCCGATGCTGCTTTTTCCTTTTCTGTCATAATAGGTAACCCCTTCCTCTAAAATCGCAAAACCATTTTAAACGGTTATCATTTTCTCCTGGTGGGTTTGCTGCATCATTCTCAAACTCCCACATATCCCCAGAAATTGTTGTATAGGTTTGAATATTATTTATTTCTCAAACTTTTC
>CAUCOL010000042.1 GCA_958444395.1 uncultured Lachnospiraceae bacterium | reverse complement strand
GAGAATTTTATTTTATGTGGTGATATGTGTGCTGCTTGCGGCATTCCTTTTGGGATAATATATTTACCCAAGTGAAAGGGAACCGGTCACGGAGGACAGCGTATTGTATCGGGCACATCCGGAGTGGGTGATCCGTATTCCGGGGCGTGCGCCGATGCGCAGTCGTTATCACCTGATGTTAAATATGGCGGATCCGCAGGTAACGGAATATCTGTACCAGAGGATTTCCACGATATTGAGACGGCATATGGTAGAGTGCGTAAAATGGGACATGAATCGAAGTATCAGCGACTGGTACTCTGTGACATTGGATGCAGAGTGGCAGCAGGAGCAGCCGCACCGCTATGTATTGGGATTGTATGCATTATTGGAGCGGCTGACGAAGGAATTTCCGGATGTATTATGGGAAGGCTGCAGCGGTGGAGGTGGACGATTTGACGCAGGTATGTTATATTATTGTCCAAATATGGTGCAGTGATGATACAGATGCGCATGAACGCACAAAGATTCAATATGGAACGAGTTTTTTCTATCCGATTTCCAGTGTGGGTGCACATGTATCAGCAGTGCCGAATCATTAGACCGGCAGGAGTGTTTCGCTGAAGACACGGGGAATCGTGGTGATGGCAGGCAGTTTTGGTTATGAGATGAATCTGGGTCGTTTGTCTGACGGGGAAAAGCAGATGATGAAGGAGCAGATCTGTATGTATAAAGAGAGGCAGCCGTTGATTCATGACGGACTGTATTACAGGCTGACGAATCCGATGCAGGGGGATATGGCAGCGTGGGAATGGCATGACCCGAAAAGCGGACAGGTGCTTGTGCAGGGAGGCGTTCTACTGGAACTGGACCGGGAAGGTGATGTGGGCTTTGAATTGTTTTTTATACGAAAGGAGAGACATGGAAATCAAAGAAAAGATGTTAAAGAAATTTGAGGAGTTGTTTGGTGCTGCCGAGGATGTGCAGGTGTACTTCTCGCCGGGACGTGTGAATCTGATCGGAGAGCATACGGATTATAACGGAGGTCATGTATTTCCCTGTGCATTGACGATTGGTACATATGGCACGGTACGCAGGAGAGACGACCGAAAGCTCCGGTTCTATTCGATGAATTTTTCACACCTACCGGTCATCGAGTCCGATCTGGATGATCTGAAGCCATCGAAGGCAGCCGGGTGGACGAATTATCCTAAGGGAGTGATGTGGGCGCTGGAGCAGAAGGGCTATCAGATTCCCTACGGAATTGATCTGATCCTGTATGGTACGATTCCAAATGGGTCCGGGCTTTCTTCGTCTGCATCGATAGAGGTGCTGGTGGGTTACATATTAAATTCCCTGTTTGATCTGAAGATATCAAATCAGGAGCTGGCACTGATCGGGCAGTTTTCAGAGAATCAGTTTAATGGGGTAAATTGTGGCATTATGGATCAGTTCTCCATCGCTATGGGAAAGAAGGATCATGCGATTTTCCTGGATACAGCAGATCTTTCTTATGAATATGCGCCGATCCGGTTATCGGGAGCGAAGATTGTGATCGCCAGCAGCAATAAACGGCGCGGTCTGGGGGATTCCAAGTATAATGAGCGGCGTGAAGAGTGTGAGCAGGCACTGCGTTCCATTCAGGAGGGAATGGGCATTGATACATTGTGTGATCTGAATGAGGAGCAGTTCGAATACGTGAAGATGGCGATACGGGATGAAGACTGCCGCAAACGTGCCAGACATGCGGTATATGAGAATCAGCGTACGATCAAAGCGGTGCAGGCTTTAAAACATAATGACATTACATTGTTTGGCAAGCTGATGAATGAGTCTCATATCTCCCTTCGGGATGACTATGAGGTGACCGGTCCGGAGCTGGATGCGCTGGTGGAGGCTGCCTGGCAGGTGGATGGTGTGATCGGATCTCGTATGACAGGAGCCGGGTTTGGCGGATGCACCGTCAGTATCGTGAAGGAAGAGGCAGTCGATCGTTTTATCGAAAGTGTAGGGGAGACTTATAAGGCACAGATCGGTTATGCAGCCGATTTCTATGTAGTAGATATCGGGGACGGTCCGCAGAGACTTGTATAACAATATACAGAGGGACGAATCTTTCTGATAGTGGATTATATAGGCAGCGGATGAGGCTGCCGGTGGAGAGAACAGACAGCAATAAATTAAAAATAATAACAGCCTTGATGTGATTGACATGTCCCGAATTTCGGACTCAAGTCAAATCGATCAAGGCTGTTTTTATGAAATAAATACTATTTTAATGATACAATGAACCGGATAAAAGCCTGTCATTGGATGTTCGGCTTATACATGCTCAAAACGATTTGTTTCATTCTGCAGAGCATCGGCTACCTGTTTATTGATCTCCATTTCATCAGATACACTCTGCACGGTGGATGCCAGAGCATTTACGTTTTCGGCGGTACTTGCTACGCCGGTGGCGCTGTCGTCGATAGAAGTTGATACGTGCTGGATGGACTCAGACATACGTCGGATCATATCCTTCAGATTGTCCGTACGTTCTGTAAACTGTGCGATAACCTCTGCAACATGGCTGGCATCTTCGTCGTACTGACGGCCGGAATCTACGAACTGGTCATAATCCGGCAGGATGTTCTCATCAACATAATCTACAATAGTATTGGAATTATCAGCCAGTTTATGTACAGCTTCGATGACTAATTTATTGATCGTCTGGATATTGCCGGCTGTTTCGCGGCTGCTGTCTGCCAGTTTACGGATCTCATCAGCTACTACAGAGAATCCACGACCGGCTTCTCCGGCTCTGGCTGCTTCGATGGAAGCGTTCAGAGCGAGCAGATTGGTCTGACGTGAGATATCCAGAATATCGTTTGTCAATGCACTGATCTGTTCGACGCTGTTACTGTCTTCAATAGCGGAACGCAGATCGGTGATGATATCTGCCGTTACCTGGCTGGTGGCCTGTTTGTTTGCAACAGCATTTTCACGGAGTTGATTTGCACGTTCACGCATTATATTTGCGTATTCCAGCATTTCGTTGGAAGATTCTGCGATCGATGCAACATTTTCATCAATTCCCTGTGTACCGGAGCTGATATCTGTTACGTTATTGGAAATCTCATCCATCGTAGCAGACAGCTCTTCCATAACAGAAGAAACATCGCAGGCGTTATCATTGGCATCGGCTACGTGTGCCGCAACATTTGTAACAGCGGAGTTTAACTTGTCTGTGCTGCTGATCAGATTGCTGATAATATCCTGCAGGGATCCAATAAATGTATTGATACCCTGTGCCAGGTCGCCGATCTCATCCTGTGACTTGATTTGGATACGGGCGGTCAGGTCGCCGCGGTTATTCTGAATATCAGAAATAATACGATCCAGCTGTTTCTTTGCCTTGGTGACCGGTGCCACGATACTGCGGGTGCAGATCAGGAAGGTAAATACCAGGATCACCAGTGAAATGATCAGTATAATAATCGTTACGATAATGGATAAAACGAAGGTAGCGGTCTCTTTGTTTGAAGCTGTCTGTACCGCTTCTTCGTTCTGTTTACGCATCTGCGACAACTCTTCATCCAGAGAGGCACCTATTTTTTTGATCTGATTATTCACGATCTCCAGAGCACGTACATTGTTATTGCTCGCACTGAAGTTGACCGCCTGTTTAAACAGATTCAGATAGGAACGATAGTCGTTCGCGAACTGTTGATAGGTTGGATCTTCTCCGATGGATGGATCACTTTTCATGTATTTTTCGGTTGTATTATTGATATTTCCTTGTAACGTGTTGGCTTCGTTCTCCAGCTCTGTCATTTCGTCACCGACCTCCAGACAGCAATGTGCGTATGCAATACGCTGAATCGCAGAAACATCGGTATTCAGGTCGCTCAGCAGGATGATATTCTGCAGATAAACGTCAGTAACACGTTTGCTGGCAGTATTTACCTGCGTCAGATTGATCAACGAAAAAACAGAAGAACACAGCACGACTAATGCCAGTAAAGTAACCGGAATCATCAGTTTCTTTTTCAGACTGTGCCGGGAACCTTCTTTAAATATAGAAGCAATTGAGCGTTTGCCCTTGCCCTTCTTATCAGTGCGGGACTTTTTCCTGCGTTTAGATTTCTTTGTCTGAGCAGAGGTATCTGCCTCTTTGATCAGATCTGCTATGGTATCTGTTTCATCCGAAGCAGATGGATCTGTATTTTCTGCTATGTCGGCAGCTATCTCTGCTGGTGAGCTATCCTCGTTCACAGCCGCCGTAGTATCGTCTGCTGGCGATCCGTCCTCACTCTCAGTCGCTGTATCGTTCGCCGCTGGGTCATCCTCGCTTTCGGTATTCGCCGAGTCAGCCATAATATCTGTGGCGGAGTCATCCTCGTCATTATCCTCCAGAGCGTCGATCATATGATCTGCCGGCGGGGTATCCTCACTCTCAGCCTCTACAGCGGTGTCTGCATTGCCATCCGCTGAGCCATCCTCGCCCTGTGCATCCGACGTATCGACCATATCGTCCTCTGGCGAGCCGTCTTCGTCCTCGGACTCCACAGAGTCGGCTGTATTGTCTGCGGAAGAATCAGCTTCGTCCTCATCCACCGGAGAGCTGGTTTCATCCGCAGCCTCCGCGATGTCGGAAATGCTGTCATCCATTTCTGAAGTCGTGCCATCTTCCTCTGCCGCAACAGAAATATTGTCTGCCGGTGTGTCCGTTTCGCCTTCCTCTGCCTCGCGAACGGCATCTTCCGTCTCTTCGGGACCAATGGTTGTATATTCATCGGTATTTAATTCGTCTTTGGTGTATTCGTTCTCTTTCATAGGGAGCCTCCAATGTTATTTTTGGCGCAGAAAAATCACGTTCTTTTTCGTGGGTTTTGATGTTTTTTCGGCGCATTTCGTACCATATCTTATACGTACAGTATTATACCTTGAAAGTACAAAAATGGCAAGGATTTCGCTGGCTTGTTTCCACCCTGAATGTGTGATACAATATTATAGAATCATAGTTTATTCACGCGATGCAGTGGGTGGGTCAGAGCTGCCGTCAGAAAACAGGTCAGACGTTGCGCATTGCTGCAGATATTTGACTGGTACAGGAGATATAGATTGGAGTTGCCTATGGATGAAAGCAAAGAGAAGACATGGTCTTTAGAAAAGGAAAAACTGGAGCGTTTAATTAACATGTCCGAATGCGGGATTCTTGTTGTCCGCATGGATGCAGAACCGGAGATCTTATATGCAAATGACTGCTTTTATGAGAATCTTCAATACACCAGAGAAGAATATATAGCGAAGTATGGCAAACAGGCGATGGCGACTGTCGTGCCGGAGGAGAAACAGAAGATCAAGGCGTTGATCGCGAGACAATCCACGGCAGGGGGAAATATACATCTGGAGTTTCAGGTCGTGCGCAAGGATGGTTCCATCATCTGGGTCGCATTTGCAGCCAAGCGGGAACTGATGCAGGGACAGATCGTATATTATTGTTCCTGTCTGAATGTATCTGCGTCGAAACGTCACCTGGAGGATGTTTACAAGGCGAAGAAAGAGGTTGAACTGATTGCGAACAGTATACCGGGCGGTGTGATCAAGCTGCGCATGTCAGATTTTAAATTATTATATGCCAATGACGGATTTTTCCGTCTGGCAGGCTACAGCCGGGCAGAATACAGCATGAAGTTTCAAAACTGTGTAGTAAATCTGCTGCATCCGGCAGATGAAAAATGGGTAGGACAGGCGATCCGCCAGGCAGTAAATAACCGGGGACCTCTCGGGATCGAGTATCGTATCATTGCGAAGAACGGGGGGACCAGATGGTCTTATGTCAATGGTACCCGTATCGATGACGAAGGAGGAGAGGCAGTTTACCTGTGTGTTATCGTAGATATTACGAGCCGTAAGCAGGCAGAAGAGGAGCTGGCAGATAATAACCATCGTTCGGAGATCATCACGACGATGTTAAAGGAGACGATATGGACGTACGACGTCGGCAAACGTCTGCTTTACCGCAGTGGAAATCTGGGGGCAACGTATTCGCCGGAGTCTGTACTGGAAGGCTCATTTGATGAGCAGCATCTGAAACGGTATATTCATCCGGAGGATGTAGAACGCTTCATTAAGATCCGCAATGCCTGGCTATCCAAGAGCGGTGAGTACCGGGATGTTGTCCGAGTACAGAATGAGAAGGGCGATTACCAGCGGGTAGAGATCTGCACGCATTCGGAGGCGGAGTCCGGAGATAAGCCGGATAAGGTATACGGAATCACGCGTCTGATCGCCGAGAACAGCCAGCCGATGTATCTGGAGGAAGAAGTGATCCCGAAGGAGGTGACACCGGCAGAAGGAAAGCTCCTGAAAATGGCAAAGACAGCACAGGCAGAGGCGGAAGATACCATTACCGGACTGCTTCCGTATGCTTCGTTCCTGAAGCGTGCCGAAAAGGCGTTGGCAGAGCGTAAGGAAGAAGAACATTATGCGCTGGTGTGTGCCGATATTAATGAATTTCGTAAATTCAGCCACCACTATGGGTTCTCGATCAGCAACCGCATCCTGAAGATTTTCTCTAAGGTGCTGTTGAAAAATCTTGCAAATGATGGTATGTGTGCCCGCGTCGATGGAGATTATTTCGTTGTATTGTTTAAATACAGAACGCATAAAGAGCTGTTAAAGGCAATGTCCGCTGTTGTGCGCCGGCAGGAGGAACTGGAAAAGACCGAAGAAGACGGGATGGAGTTTGGTTCTACGATCGGATTATATCTGGTACAGAAGGAAGATCATGAGTTGTTGGATATGCTGGAGCGTGCGGATCTGGCGCGAAGAAGTATCAAGGGGCTGGTGGGAAATCACTACGCTATTTATACAGAGGAAGTCGCAGCGCATCTGTCGCATGAGGATGAACAGATCGCAGAGATCCAGAATGCATGGCAGCAGCATCAGGTTGACATCTGTTATCTGCCAAGAATCCAGGGAGATAAGGAGCATATTATCGGAAGCAAAGCGATTCCGAGGATCCTGATGAAGAATGGGCAATACCTGGAGTATAAGCAGATCATGCACCTGATGGAACGAGGCGGACAGCTGGAAGGTTTTTCGTTCTATCTGTTGGAAGAAGTGGCAAGAAGCATGGGATCCTGGAAAGCGAGAGGACGTAAGATCATGCCGGTATCGCTGGAGATGACAGCGAGCCAGCTGTCTACGACACGCGCGGTCAGCAGGATTGACGAGATTGTGAAGAAAAACGATCTAAAGCCGGAGAATTTCCTGTTCGAGATACCGGAGCGGTTCTTTGAGGGTGGTACATCTGCATTTGAACTGGCGGTAGAGCAGTTGAGCAAGCGGGGATATGGTGTGATCATCAGCCGTTTTGGTACCGATCATACAGCGATCCATACATTGCGCCGTCTGCCGGTGACAGGCATCAAGTTCCACGGGGAGTATTTCCAGGAACACATGATCAATGAAAAGGATATCATCGTATTGAAGAAGACGACCGAGATGGCGCGTGAGATGGGACTGCGTGTACACTGTGGCGGTGTCCAGACCCGCCTGCAGGAAGAATTTGCACGCAAGATCGGATGCGACATACTGGAAGGTGATTATTATTACGGTGCGATGCGAAGCAATGTGTTCGAGAAATGCTTTCTGAGTGAATAGACAGTAAAAATAAGATCGGATCCACAGATTTTACACGGATATTTCTGAGTTCGCCTTGCAATATAGCGGGAATTGTGTAAAATGTTTAGAGAGGATGTAATCGTTCATTATGGTTTTATGTGCTGTTGCATAAAACGCATGAAGACGTACAATCTTGATGAGAAAGGTCAGGTAAAATAAATGTTAGATTTAAAATTTGTCAGAGAAAATCCGGATATTGTAAAACAGAATATCAAGAATAAGTTTCAGGACAAGAAACTTCCTTTGGTAGATGAAGTAATAGAACTGGACGCTGAGGCACGTAAGACACAGCAGGAAGCCGATGAACTTCGTGCCAATCGTAATAAGATCTCCAAAGAGATCGGTGCATTGATGGGACAGGGCAAGAAGGAAGAGGCTGAGGAGAAGAAAGCCGAGGTCGCTAAGAATGCAAAGCGTCTGGAAGAACTGCAGGCAAAAGAAACAGAGCTGCAGGCAAGAGTAAAAGAGATCATGATGGTAATTCCAAATATCATTGATCCGAGTGTACCGATCGGAAAAGACGACAGCGAGAATGTAGAGATCCAGAAATACGGTGATCCGGTCGTTCCTGATTTTGAGGTGCCATATCATACAGAGATCATGGAGAAGTTTAACGGTATTGATCTGGATGCAGCCGGTAAGGTTGCCGGAAACGGTTTTTATTATCTGATGGGAGACATTGCCAGACTGCATTCCGCAGTGATCTCCTATGCGAGAGATTTCATGATCGACAGAGGATTTACTTATTGTATTCCTCCGTTTATGATCCGAAGCAATGTCGTGACAGGCGTTATGAGCTTTGATGAAATGGATGCCATGATGTACAAGATCGAGGGCGAAGACCTGTATCTGATTGGTACAAGCGAGCATTCCATGATCGGTAAATTCATTGATACGATTCTGGATGAGGATACACTGCCTCGTACACTGACCAGCTATTCTCCATGCTTCCGTAAGGAGAAGGGGGCACATGGTATTGAAGAGCGTGGTGTATATCGTATTCACCAGTTTGAGAAGCAGGAAATGATCGTTGTATGTAAGCCGGAAGAAAGTAAAGAATGGTTCGACAAGTTATGGCAGAATACAGTAGATCTGTTCCGTTCCTTAGATATTCCGGTACGTACACTGGAGTGCTGTTCCGGCGATCTGGCAGATCTGAAGGTGAAGTCTATTGACGTAGAGGCATGGTCGCCGCGTCAGAAGAAATATTTTGAGGTGGGAAGCTGTTCCAACCTCGGCGATGCACAGGCACGCCGTCTGAAGATCCGTGTAAAGGGAGAGAATGGCGAGAAGTATTTTGCACATACTCTGAATAATACAGTAGTAGCTCCTCCACGTATGCTGATCGCATTTCTGGAGAACAATCTGCAGGCAGATGGAAGCGTTCGTATCCCTGAGGTACTGAGACCTTATATGGGTGGAAAAGACGCAATCCGCTAGGCAGGACGCTGTGGCAGACCACAGATAAGATACAAAATAAAATATATAAGATAAGACAAAGGAGTCTGGTTTTGGATAGAACCAGGCTCCTTTTTGTAATAAGATTAAAGTGTCAAAAGGTCTGAATTTTTGACTACAATATCTATCAATGGTGCGCCGCATCGCCTTAAGATATTGTAGCACAAATCTTCAAAAAATATCTCCGTCATGAAAAAGGACTTTTGACACCTTAATCTTAATAACTAAAACTTCCCACACCACCAGGGGGCAGTTAACGCCCTGACATCCGGGCATGCGTCGCTTAAATATCTTTCTGATTTTACTTGTAAGCTGTAAAAGTCTGCGTAAACGAGGATGAAAAATTGTCTTGGTACCTTACGCCTTTCCCAAGACCGACCATA
>CAUCOL010000041.1 GCA_958444395.1 uncultured Lachnospiraceae bacterium | reverse complement strand
GATCTCCTACCCTGCATATGCGTTTTCAAATACCCCTATAGGGTATTTCTTTCGTGCAAACATAAGATATACCCTATAGGGGTATTTTGTCAAGCCTTTTATCAAGAAAATTTATCACCTGCTACGGCAGACCTCACAGAAGAAACGATCATTTCTTCTTTTCTGTCTGTAATAGGCTGAAATAGCATAAAAACCAGCGAAGCACAGTTTTTCTCCTGTGCTTCGCTGGTTTTTCGCCGATAAATCACTCTTTTCACTCTGTTTCCTGGACAATGTCCTAATCTTCAAATTATTATCGAATCTGCCAAAATCTGTCTATTCCTTTGCATGCTCTACCTTTTCAAAGGTAAATACATTTAAAAACTTCTTTGCACGCTCTGTCTGCGGACGCTCAAAAAATTCTTCCGGTGTATTCTCTTCCACAATGCGCCCACCATCCAGAAAGATCACACGATCTGCCACCGCTTTGGCAAACTGCATCTCATGCGTCACGATGATCATCGTTCTGCCCTGTCGTGCCAGATCCAGCATAACATCCAGTACCTCCCGCACCATTTCCGGATCCAGTGCTGCCGTCACCTCATCGAATAACAGAATCTCCGGATGCATACAAAGGGCACGCACGATCGCCACACGCTGCTTCTGTCCACCGGACAGCTGTCTTGGATAACTGTCTGTCTTATCTGCCAATCCGACACGCTGTAACAGCTGCTTTGCCTCGTCGATCACTTCTTCTTTCTTACGCTTCTGCACCTTGACCGGTGATAGGATAATATTATCCAACACGGTCAGATGGGGAAATAGTTCATAGCTCTGAAATACCATACCGATCTTCTGACGCAGTGCTGTCAGATTCTTGGCACCGTACTCGATCTGCTCATCCTGTAGCCAGATGGAGCCCTGCTGGATCGGCTCCAATGCATTAATGCAGCGAAGCAGTGTACTTTTGCCGCACCCGCTCGGACCGACTACTACCACAACCTCACCCTTCCTGATCTCCAGACTTAAACCATCCAGGATCTTATGTTCCTCATCATATTGTTTTGTAATCGCATCTATTTTTAACAATGTCTCTGCCATAACCGGAATCATTCCTTTCCACGCCTGTCGGCGTCTTTTATTTCCATTTTTTCTCCAAGTAACGTGCTGCCAGACTGATCAGCCAGCACACCAGAAAATATAAGATAAAGATCGTCAAAAATACACCAAACGCTGCATTCGGACTCGTCATACGGTTTGCCTCAATGATCTGCTGTGCCACCTTCAGCATCTCGACAACACCGATCATCAGTACCAGTGTCGTTGTCTTGATCATACGCGTGATCAGATTGATCGCCAGCGGGATCAGCCGCCGGATCGTCTGCGGTATAATAATATACTGATAGGTCTGCACCTTCGACATGCCGAGTGCCTGCGCACTTTCATACTGATGCTTCGGTATACTGATCAGCGCACTACGCACCAGATCCCCCATTTCCGCAGTACCCCAGAATGCAAATACAATGATCGAAGCCGCTTCCCCAGACAGATTCCAGCCAAATACACGGGTGCTTCCAAAATATACGATAAACAGCAGTACCAGCTGCGGCATGATGCGGACGATCTCCAGATAGATCCGGAATAAAAAACGCACTAGCTTATTCTTCATGGTCATCAGAGCACCTGCCAGGATACCTAACGGCATGCTGATGAAGATCGACACCAGACTGATCTGCATCGCTACCCACAGCCCCTGTAAAAGACGAAGCATATTGCTTCCTTTTAATAATACATCAATCCCCAAATCCGGCATGACGCACCCTCCTTTCCAGCAGACTGCCTATGATCGATACCGGCAGAAGGATCAACAGATAAAATACGACCAGAAGAAACAGGCTTTCTACGGTCTTATAATATACACCGATCAGATCCTTCGCTTCAAACATCAGATCAACCAGACTGATTGCACTAAACACACTCGTTTCCTTCAACAGGAAGATCACATTGGCTACAAATGCCGGAATGCTGATCGATACTGCCTGCGGAAGAATGACATACTGCATCACCTGACGATGATTCATCCCCAGACTCAGTGCACTTTCCCGCTGGATCGGCTCGATTGTCTCCAACGCACTCCGGAATGCTTCCGCCATATAGCTGCCACCCTGAAATGCCAGTCCAATGACACCACAAACCTCCGCACTCAGCTGCAGCCCCATCTTTGGGATGCCATAATAAATGAAAAAAAGCTGCACCAGCAGAGGTGTATTTCTGCTCAATTCTATGTATACTGCCACAATCCTCTTTAATACGGGCACTTTCGCATACTGGATCATCGCACAGAGCAGTCCCACCAGAATCGCAAAGGCGATTCCGATCAACCCGATCCGCACGGTAAGCCATGCCGCTTTTTCATACATCGGCAGATACCTGACAATAAATTCCCAATCCATGAGATTCCTCCATTCCGACATTTCTAAAAAGTAAGGAAGCGGGTAGCCCCACTTCTTACTCCCTGTAACGTATGTCCGCCTGGCTGTCAAACGAAATGTTCTCTGTTAAGCAAAGCGAGAATCAGGCAGAAGAACTGCCTGATTCAACCACATACATTGATCTATTATATTACTTTGTCTCTCCACCTTCAACTACCAGACTGTCTTCATATTCAGAACCATATGTGTCCTTGAGTGTCTCCTCATAATCTTTATGGAAGAACTTCTCTTTGCCCAGTGTCTTGATCTCTTCGTTGATCCAATCCTTCAGTGCATCATTTCCCTGTGTGACAGCCGGTGCGATGCTGTCGCTGCTGCCCAGAGATGGAATACCGACGGTATAACCTTTATTCTGCAGAGAGAATGCGATAACCTCTGTATTATCATTTGCCCATGCGACCGATGTACCATTCTGGAATGCCTCTTTGGCTGTTGCATAAGAGTCAAACTTCTGAAGCGGAATATCCGGATAATTTTCCATCAGATATGTTTCTGCTGTCGTACCGGAAATGACGATCATGGAATCCTTTTTATTCCAGTTATCAATGCTCTTGATCACATTATCGTCTCTGGATACTACACCGAGTGCTACATTCATATAAGGAAGGCAGAAGTCTACCTGCTTTGCACGCTCAGCGGTTACGGTAAAGTTTGCAAGGATCACATCCACCTTACCGGTCTGCAGATATTCAACACGGTTTGCTGCCTCTGTGGATACGTAATTGATCTTGACCCCCAGATCCTTTGCCATACGCTCTGCAAAATATACATCATAGCCCTGATAATCTCCGTTCTCATCAACATAACCAAATGGATTCTTGTCGGAGAATACGCCGATATTGATCGTGCCGTCTTTCTTGATCTCATCCAGTGTGCGGTATACCTGACCGGATGCATTCTTATTGGCACTGTCCTTTCCTGTGTTTCCGCAAGCTGCGGTAGCTACAGCAACTGTAGCGATGGCTGCCAGTGTTACTAATTTTTTAAATACTCTCATCATTCTTTTCCTCTTTTCTTCTATTTATAGTGGTACCCGCCAGAAAAAATGCTACCTTTCGCAGTATTTTTCACCTCGCACGCAGGAAATTTCTTCCCGTTGTTTAAGTTGTTACAAATTATACCCCTATATTCATACTTTGTCAATAGGAATTAAATGAAATTATTGATAAAAAGCTCCCTGACTAAATAAAACGCAATTCCTTGCCGATGTTCCAGGCATGGTCGCCAATCCGTTCAAAATCTGTCAGCATCTCAGAATATAAAATACTCCCCTCTGAGCTGCAGCTTCCTTCTTTGATCCGGTGCATCATCGCATCCCGGTATTCCTCAGTCATCGCATCGGTTTTCTTCTCCAGCTGTTTTAATTCGCCGGAACGCTCTGCCAGATTTTCCCCGGTCAGAGAGATTGTCGATAAGATCTCCGCTAACACTGACTGCATCTGTTCCAGCTCTCCCATTGCTTCCTTCGAAAAGACAATCTTCTTCTCCGAAAGTCTCTTGGAATACTCACAGATATTGACAGCATGATCACCGATCCGCTCAATATCCCCGGTAATCCGATAAAGTGCTGCAAGATGGCGGCTTTCGGTCTCATTCATCTCTCCAGCCATAATCTGCGCGATCGCATCGGACAACTGATGGTTGCGTATATCGATCTGCTCCTCGCGTTCTTCCAACTGTGGCAGCCGGGAAGGATCCGACTGGCGGAATGCCTGCATCGCTGTTGATACATTCTGTGCTGCCAGCTGACACATCGTCTGAATATCCTGCTTCAATCCCTCATACTGCATCGCTGCCGTACCGATCTGTCCGTCTCTGGTGTGCAGCAGTCCCTGTATTCCCCTGCCGGCTGTTCCGGTATGGCTTCTTGCTTTGTCCGGAAGGACCATCTTTGCAAACTTCGCCAGCAAACCGCCTGCCGGAAGCAGAAGGAGTGTTGTAACAATATTAAATAATGTATGCATATTGGCAATCTGTGCTGCCGGACGATCCGGTGTAAAGCTGCCGACCAGTTCTGCCAGCGGTGTCAGCATACAGACCGCCGTAAACAGGCAGGTACCGATGATATTAAATGACAGGTGAATGATCGTGGTACGCTTGGCATTGCGGTTTGCCCCAACCGATGCCAGTACTGCCGTAATACAGGTTCCGATATTCTGACCAAACAGAACATATACGGCACTGGAAAAAGGAACCGCACCGGTCACCGCCAATGCCTGCAATACACCAACAGAGGCAGAAGATGACTGGATCACTGCCGTAAAAACGGTACCGATCAGGATCCCCAGCAGGGGATTTTCAAATTTCGTCATCCACTGGATAAATGCCGGCGAATCCTTCAAAGGCATCAGGGCATCACTCATCATATTCATACCGATAAATAAGATACCCAGTCCGCCAAAAATGCTGCCGATGTAACGGGAGGCTGCTTTCTTGGCAAAAAGTACAACTACAACGCCGGCAAAAGCAATGACCGGTGCTACGGCTCCGATGTTTAATGCGATCAGCTGCCCGGTGATCGTAGTACCGATATTGGCACCCATAATGATCCAAACTGCCTGCTCCAGCCGCATCATGCCGGAATTTACAAAACCGACCACCATAACCGTCGTCGCTGAAGATGACTGGATCAGCGCAGTGATCAGCGCCCCCGCTGCCACCCCGACCAGACGGTTCTCTGTCAGTTTCTCAAGAATGGACTGTAAACGGCTTCCTGCCGCATTTTCCAGTCCCTGGCTCATAATATGCATCCCATATAAAAAGAGCGCAAGTCCCCCTAAAAGACTAAAAAAAGCTGTAATATTCATTTGTTCCTCCAGATGATCTGATTTTGTCGCAAAGATATCACCGGTCCACCTTGTCGGTAAACCGGAATCCCTGCACATGATTTGCTTTTCTTCTTTCATCTGTCTGCCGACAGACGAAATTTATAGAAATCTATTGGGAACTGCTGCTTTTTTTCCATCCTTATTATGTATATACCTTAGAATATGTCCCTGATAATAACAGATATCTTTCTTACGAAGCTGTCTTGCCACACACTCGGCAGAAAGCAGAATGAGGCAGAACGTTATCAGACTGATGAAACGCTCTCCTGCTCTGTTTTCTCTGTCACCGGCCGCCTCCTTCAGCATCTGACGTGGCAGCATCCATACATTCTCTGTCAGCTGATACGCATCCGGTCTGTGTACCGATGCTTTGGACGAACTATTTACTACACTCTCCTGCAGGAGCTGTGCCTGCTCCTGCTGTAAAGGAAGCTGCAGAACGGCATCGCTGTATGCCGGAACCATGTGATTTAAGACGACCGCCAGAATGCATAACACGATCAGCATAACTCCGGTATGATTCCTTCTCTGCATAACTGCCTCCTTTCTGTTTTCCATCCATCTATGTGTTTCTATCCGCCGTGATCCGGGCTTCCTGTAAAAATCTTCCTGCCTATGAAATTCTTTCCCGTACTATCCTGCCAATCTGTATGCAGCCCGTTGGAAGGACTGCCCACAGCCAGATCCATCCAAACTGCTCCGTGGTAAGATCTGCTATCTGAAACATTCCGTGCAGTGCCGGAATCCCCAGCACACTGACCAGCAATATGACACCGGCGGCAAATGCCCACAGACTGTAGGGATTCTTTCGGAACCCGATCACAGGCAGGGAATGACGGCTGCGGCAGTTAAATCCATGAAACAGCCTTGCCAGTGTCAGCGTGGCAAACGCCATTGTCACTCCGGTCAGGGGATTCTCTTTCAGCCCCATCGTATAGGCAGCGAGCGTCGCAGCTGCGATCAGAAGTCCCTGCAGACTGATCTGTTTCAGAAAGGATGCATCTAACAGACTCTCCTTTCTTCCCCGCGGCTTCTGCTTCAGCAGATCTTTCTCAGACGGCTCCATCCCGATTGCAAGTGCCGGAAGCGAATCCGTCAACAGATTAATAAACAGCAGATGCACCGGCGCAAACGGCACCGGAAGTCCCCGTAAGGAAGTGTATAATACTGCCAGGATTCCTGCCATATTTCCGGATAAAAGAAAGCCGATCGCATGCTTAATATTGCGATACACGTTGCGGCCATTGGCTACCGCCTGAATGATCGTTGCAAAATTATCGTCGGTAAGGATCATAGCTGCCGCATCCTTAGCGACTTCTGTGCCTGTCACTCCCATCGCCACGCCGATATCTGCCTTCTTCAATGCCGGGGCGTCATTGACACCATCCCCTGTCATGGATACGATCTGTCCTTTCCTCTGCCATGCATCGACGATCCGGATCTTATTCTCCGGAGAAACCCTCGCATAGACAGAGACCCTTGTTATCATAGTATCCAGTTCCGGATCCGTCATCGCATCCAGTTCCGGTCCGGTGAGTGCGATATCGCCCTCCCGAAAGATCCCGATCTGCCGTGCGATCGCTGTCGCTGTCACCTTATGATCTCCTGTGATCATAACCGTACGGATTCCCGCCTGCCCGGCACGCAGCACAGCATCGGCGGACTCTTCTCTCGGTGGATCGATCATTGCCGCCAACCCCAAGAAAGTATAGCCATCTTCCGCTTCGATATTAAGCCTCTCGTCTGCCTCTGCCTTGCGGCTCACGAATGCCAGAACACGCAGTCCCTTCTCCGAAAAGGTCCGGTTCACCTGCTCTATTTTTTCTTTATCTTTTCCGGTACAGACACGTATGCCGTCCTTTCCGGCAATCTGTACCACACTTTTTAATAATACATCGAATGCACCCTTTGTCAAGAAAATATCCTGCCCCTCCAACTGGTAACGTGTACTCATCCTCTTTCGGTCAGAATCAAAGGGAAGTTCTTCTAACCGCTTATGCCCAGTACGTTGCTTTAATACATCAACACCTGCCGACTCTGCCATCGCAAGCAGTGCCGTTTCCGTCGGATCGCCGATCCCGCTCTCTCCCGACCAGTCCGAATCATTATTTAGTACCGCATTGTACAGAAATGCCCTATGCACCGGATCTTCCCAGGTAAGTTCCGCAGGATCACAGATTTCTCCTGCCACATAGACGCTTTGTACGGTCATCTTATTCTGTGTCAGAGTACCTGTTTTATCGGTACAGATCACAGAAACACAGCCCAGACTCTCGACTGCTTTCAGATCCTTGATGATTGCATGCTCCTTTGCCATTTTCTGCGTCCCCATCGCCTGTACGATCGTTACGATCGATCCCAGCGCCTCCGGGATCGCTGCCACTGCCAGTGCCACGGCAAACATCATAGAATCCAGCAGTCCCATGCCACGATACAGGCTCATTCCAAACACCAGTGCGCAGATGACCATGATCAGAACTGCCAGCTTACCGCTAAACTGATCCAGACTTACCTGCAGCGGTGTTTTTCTCTCTCCGGTATCATTCATCAGACGGGCGATCTTTCCCATCTCTGTCTCCATTCCGGTTCCGGTCACAAGAACCTGCGCCCGTCCGTAGGTGACTAGTCCGCCGGCATAGACCATATTGACACGGTCTCCCAATGCCGATGCTTCCTCCAGGACTTCTGCCGTCTTCTCGACATTGGCAGATTCCCCGGTCAATGCACTTTCATTGACCTGCAGAGAATGGCAGGAAAGAATCCGTCCATCTGCTGCTGCCAGATCCCCGGCGGAAAGTTCCAGCAGATCCCCTGCAACAACTTCCTCTGCCCCGATCTCCTGTTTCACACCGTCCCTTATGACCGTCGCCGTGGGAGATGCCATCTGTTTCAGACTGTCCAGAGACTTCTGTGCCTTTACATACTGCACCGTTCCAAGTACTGCATTCATCGTGATCACCACAAGGATCACCACGGTGCTTTCCACGCTGCCCGTCAGAGCTGATACGATAGCTGCGATCACCAGGATCCACACCAGCAGATCACAAAACTGCTCTGCAAATACACGGGCAATGGACTTTCTTCTTCCTTCTGCCAGGACATTTCGTCCATTCCGTGCCAGCCTGGCTGCTGCCTCTTCGCTACTCAGTCCCTGCTTTGTACTCTGCAACTGACATACTACCTCTTTCATACTCATCTGATACCATTCTTTCATAGCTTCCTCCCTTTCTGCCAAACATCCATTTTCATACTTCTTTACCCCGGGAACAAAAGGGCAAAACCAGCGTTTTGCCCTACAAGAATTGCTTCGCAATTCTCGTTGGCTTCGCTCTATGTTGCGTGCAATTTCCTATCCCTGAACAAAGGGCAAAACCCGCATGCAGAGCGTTATTTTGCATTATTGGGAACGACAAGTTTCCTATAATGCAAAAAAGACTTTTAATGGAGGAAAAGCCTGTCGCTTCTCTTCCATTAAAAGTCTCATAACCGATCTGTCACGGCATGCACCACCAGGCGTAACGCCGAGATTGTTGACGATGCATTTAAACTACTCCCTTTTAAGGTATGATCTGTGCACAAATTTGTTTGAATTATATCGGATATCGTGCATTCTGTCAAGAAATTTTTCTGTCATTTTATGTCTTTTCACTGCGATCGGATGATGCTATAATGGGGTTATATTTCGACACTTTTTCACATATGATCCGTGCCGGCGCACACCCATCCCGGATCCGTTATACAGATTAAATCCTTAATCTTATACACAAAGCTGTGTGCAGAAATGAGGTTTTCTATATGAGTAACGTTACAATTTCTAATTCTGTAAAGTATATCGGTGCAGATGACACCACCTTAGATTTATTTGAAAGCCAGTACATCATTCCAAATGGTGTTTCTTACAATTCCTATCTGATCCTGGATGATAAGACAGCGGTCATGGATACGGTAGACGCCCGTAAGACAGAGGAATGGTTTGACAATCTTACCAAAGCCTTAGATGGCAGAACCGTCGATTATCTGGTCATCTCTCATCTGGAACCGGATCACTCCGCCAATATCAAACTGCTGGCAGACCGTTATCCGGATGCAAAGCTGGTATTGAGCGCAAAGGCAAAAGCCATGCTTCCACAGTTCTTTGAGATCAAGGATCTGGATGCCCGCACGATTGCTGTCAAAGAGGGTGATACACTGGAGCTTGGTTCACACACACTGCACTTCGTGATGGCACCTATGGTACACT
>CAUCOL010000040.1 GCA_958444395.1 uncultured Lachnospiraceae bacterium | reverse complement strand
TCGCAGGTTAGCGGGCTGCCGTTCTCGTCTGCAACTTCCAAATTGCTATATAATTCCTCTATTTCCGCCGCTGCCGGTGCTAATGCGAATGCTGTTAAGGTTCCCTCGTCTTTGGATATATCCGCGCTTATTCTGTCTTTCATATCCTCTAACACGGTGTCATAATCTTTGTTATATTCCATTACGCTACCTCCGTTTCGTATGTCTCGCTTACTTCCTCGTCGTATATCGTCGTTACTGTTACCGTTGCGCTTAAACGTCCTAACCTATATGTCGCATTTGTAACCTCCACCTGCTCTATGTAGTCATTTACTAATAAGCATTCCTTAATCATTCTGCCTATTTCGCTTTCCAAATGTTCTGCGCTATATCCTTTGCCGTATAGATCCTCTATCTCGCTGCCATATTGCCAACTGCATATAAAATATCTATACCGCGCCACTTGTAGCGCTATATAGATCCATACTTTTATAGCCTCTATGCCCTCTACTACTATTCCGGTTAACTGCCCGGTTGTAAAATCAATTCCAAATTCGTGCGGTGTTTCTAAATCGTCTGCTAATTCTTCCGTTATTTCCTCGTCCTCGATATATGCCGGAAACAATCCCATTTATACCACCTCCACTAATTTTTCAATTATTACGTATTGTTCGTCGCTTAATCTATATACTAATACTAGGTCGCCTTTTTTAAGTTTCCCATGTATTTTTATTTTCGTGTTTGTTGACGTGACGCTTTTTACTTCGTGGTTGTGCTGCGCGTTCGTCGTAGTTGGTGCCGTTAATGTTCCTTTGTCCTCTATGTCTACTTTTTTCTCATATTCCGTTAAATGTTCTGCGATTAACAGGTCGTCCGCGTCTAACTTCTGTTTTAATTAAAACGTCCATATCTTTTGCCATAACTGCCGCCTCCTTTTCTTCTTTTCGCTATCCTCTGCATTAGGGGCTTGGAACCCTCCGGCATTGCCGGGCTGCATTATAGCTCTTTCTTTGTGTTCCGGGGCTTTCGCCCCGGCTCTTTATGCTTCTACTGTTTCGTGTCCTGTTGTAAAGAATACTTCTCTATCGCCCCAATCACGAATCTTTACCGTTTTTTCTTCTCTCTTGCTTTCGTTATATCTTCCTGCGTGGTAAATTGGTGCGTATGTAATTGTTTTTGCCGTTCTCTTTATAATCTCAAATACTACTGCGTTATCTCCGTATCTTTTTCCTACTTCAAATGTTCTCATTTCTTTGTCCTCCCGGTTGATTATTGGTTTTTGTGTTTCTCTTGTGCTTATGTGACTATTATAGGTCACAAACTATCTTTTGTCAATACTTATTTTGTGAGTTTGTGACTTTTTTAATTGACAATTTGTTTTGCGGGTGTTATTGTATAAACAGAAAGTGAGGTGTGCATAATGAATGAGCGTATTAAGCAGCTTAGAAAAGCGCTTGGACTTACTCAACAAGAATTTGCCGAACGTATCGGAATAAAGCGAAATGCGGTTGCCAATTATGAAACCGGCAGGAATGAGCCAATAGGTAGCGTTGTTAATCTTATATGTAATGAATACAACGTAAATCCCGATTGGCTCCGCAATGGATCTGGGGAAATGTTTATAGATCCTGCTACTTTCTCATTAGATGAGTACGCGCAGGCGAATAAACTTAATAAAACCGAAATTTCTATTATTCGCGGTTTTATGGAATTGGATCCGGAAACGCGGCAGGCAATTTACAATATCTTTTCTAATGCCTTTAATGAAAATAACGCCGCTATCCCGGACGATCCGCAGGAATTAGAAAGACTATACCCGCCAATCGACACCAAAAATAGCGACGTTGGTTAAACGCCCGCCGGTTGCGTTATCTTATTACGTATAACTTAGTGTGGGCAGCAAACATAATATTGTAATATATTGTGTTTGTTGCCCGGTAATATATGGCGTAAACCTTTGGGCTATCAAAACAAATATATTTCTTTATCATGCGATCCCCCCCTTATGTATGGCGGGCGCAGACATTATTATAAAATTGATTGTGAGGATTTCATCATGGTAATATTTGGTAATAATGCAAGTAACGATAGTAAAGGCGTTTTGATTGCTATATTTCTCGGTTGGTGCGGCGGTTATCGCTTTTACAAGAAACAATTTGCTTTAGGTATTCTTTATCTTTTTACCTGCGGGCTATTTTGTATTGGTTGGATCGTCGATATTGTAGCGTCGTTATCCCCTGCCTCTCCCGATCCCGCTATCGCTCCTCTGTCTGAAATTGCAAGATTTCATACTAAGGTAGTTGGTGTAACTTACCCTACTACGCAAGGCGGTTGTTCTACTCGTCAAGAGGCGTTAGGGTGTATGCGTCGTAAAGATACGTTAAGCGTTGAATACTTCGACTATAACAGCGAACCTGCATATAGGGTTGTTCTTGATCGAAATTATAGTGATATAGGAAACTTAAGTGCAGATCTTGCAGAGGAAATTTATAGAAAGTATAAGGATTGTACTATTAAGGTTGTTGATTGGGAAATTACCGGCGGAGACGGCGGCAGGAATTATGGTTGCAATATAGAGCTTGCATTTTATAAAAACTAGACAAAATAAAAACCGCCCGGCGCTGCAACGTCGAACGGCTTACATAGGCTTATTGCCATTGTTTTAACAAGTTGATTATAGCATAAGCCTTACATTTTGTGTAGGCTTATTTTTTATACTCTTTTTTAGAAAGTTGGTGTGATTATGGATAATAAAAAACCGAAACGGCGTGCAATGCGTCTACCCAACGGCTACGGATCCGTAAAGAAATTAAGCGGTAATCGCCGCAATCCGTGGATCGTTACCAAAACAGACGGTTGGGAAATAAACCCCAATACCGGTAAAACTGTGCAAAAGAAAATTATTATAGGCTACTACCCTAGCCGCCAAGCCGGTTTGCAGGCTCTCGCGGAATACAATGCGGATCCTTACGACGTGAACGCGGCAAAAATTACTTTTTCTGATGTGTACGCTCGTTGGTCTGAACGAAAATTTAAGGAAGTATCAGAAAGTAACGTTAATGGTTATAAAGCTGCTTATAAATTGTGTACCTCTCTGTATGATATGCGTATGATAGATATTAAACTATCGCACCTGCAAGACGTCGTAGACAATTCCGGCAAAAATACGCCTACCCTTAGAAAGTTAAAAGTTTTGTTAGGGCAAATGTTTGAGTATGCCGTAATCAATGAGTTTATAACCAAAGATAAAAATATTGTTGAATATGTAGACATAAAAGCCGCGGGCAATCCAAATAAGATAGATCGCACGCCGTTTAGTGATGATGAAATACAGAAAGTTTGGGATAATGTAGACTGCAACGAATATATGACCGTAATACTTATGCTTATATATTCCGGCGTTCGTGTCTCTGAATTGTTGGAACTTAAAAAAGAGGACGTGCACTTAGACGAAAAGTGGTTTAATGTACGCCATGCCAAAACGCAGGCGGGTATAAGGGCGGTTCCGATCGCCGATAGGACGTATAAATTTTTTGAGTATTGGTATAACAAGAATGATTGTGAATATCTCTTAAGTACGCCGGACGGCGCACACTTTGAGTATAGAAATTACTATGATAGTTATTGGAAACCCTTATTAAAAGAATTGAATATTAAGCACCGCCCACACGACACGCGGCACACTTGTATTAGCCTCTTGGCTGCTGCTAAAGTATATCAGACAACTATTAAGAAAATTGTAGGGCACTCCGGTAGCCAAACACTGACCGAACGTGTTTATACGCATTTAGATATACAAGAATTATTGGACGCAATCAACCTTATATAGTGTTACCTACGTGTTACCTATATGTTACCTATACACTTTTTTTCGTGCGTTTTTGTACTGTTTTGTATTTTCTTTGAAATAAAAAGAAACCCCGCAAACATAGGCGTTTGCGGGGTGTTTTCTTGATTTTCTGCGACTTTGTAAATTCGCTTTTTATTATCTCTTTGAGAACTGTGGTGCTCTACGAGCTTTCTTGAGACCGTATTTCTTACGCTCTTTCATACGTGGGTCACGTGTGAGATATCCAGCCTTCTTTAATGCCGGACGGAAGTCTGCATCTACTGTCAGAAGGGCTCTTGCGATACCATGTCTGATAGCACCAGCCTGTCCTGTAAATCCGCCACCATGAACGTTTACTTTAACATCGTACTTGTCAGCTGTGTTTGTTGCTTCTAATGGCTGACGAACGATAATCTTTAATGTCTCAAGACCGAAGTACTGATCCATATCTTTTTTATTGATTGTGATTTTACCGGTACCAGGTACTAAATATACTCTGGCAATACTGCTTTTTCTTCTGCCTGTTCCATAAAATTTATTAGCCAATGTCGTTTCCTCCTCTCAATTATGCTCTTTCTTTGATTTCTAATACTTCTGGCTTCTGCGCTTCATGACCATGCTCTGCACCGGCATATACATGAAGTTTTGATTTCATCTCACGACCAAGTGGTCCCTTTGGAAGCATTCCCTTTACAGCATGTTCAATTACATACTCAGGTTTCTTAGCGAGCATATCCTTGAGTGTTGTCTCTTTCATACCACCAACATAATCGGAATGATTGTAATAAATCTTCTGATCTAATTTCTTACCTGTTACTTTGATCTTCTCTGCGTTGATAACGATCACATAATCACCTGTATCTACATGAGGTGTGTAAATTGGTTTATTCTTACCTCTTAATACGTTTGCAACTTCTGAAGCAAGACGTCCTAATGTATGTCCTGTAGCATCAACTACATACCATTTTCTTTCAACTTTGGATGGGTTAGCCATATAACTTTTCATCCCAGTACCTCCTAACTTATTCTCAACGATTCAACTGAATTCTTCTATCAGCGTACGCAAATACTGTTACCGGGGCTTTGGCTTAAGTATTTTACACGCCACATTGAATCATTATATAATATAGGACAATCCTTGTCAACACTTTTTTTGACGCAAATTGTCCCATTTCTCTTACTAATAATGCTGGTATTATCTGCCGTTGTCTCTATTGTGACAGCCGTCACATCACCTGTCATCTTAATTTAATTTCTTGATGGATTCTCCCTTTTCCAGAAAAGAACTGACTATGATCGGACGCGTTGATACCTTTTTCTTCTTTTCGATCAGTGCGATCAGCTTCTCGGCTGCCTTCTTTCCGATCATCTCTGTATCCTGATGTACTGTTGTCAAACGTGGCTGCAGCTGACCCGCAATGAATATGTCATCATAGCCTGCCACAGAGATATCCTCCGGTATCCGAAGTCCCATCTCACGAATACGCCCGATTCCTCCTACTGCAGAATAGTCATCAGAATAAATAATGCAGGTCGGCGGCTCCGGCAATTCCAGCAGATGCTTCGTATATTCGCTGGCTTTCTGCAGATTACGATACTCCGATGGTACAATATAGTCTTTCGGTACTTCGATTCCATGCTTCTGCATGGTCTTCTGAAAACTTTCGATACGCATCTGTGTGATCATTGTTGTACTGTCTCCTGTAATATAGGCAACCCTGCGGTGCCCCATATCTATGATATATTCTGTTAGTTCCCGCATCCCTACGATGTTATTGGACATAACACAGACGCGGTCATCAAATTTATAATCAACCGTCACCAAAGGAATATCGCTGTCAACCAATTCACGTACTTCCGGATCTTCAAAGTCAATAATACATACAATGACAACACCGTCCAATCCACGGTAACGGCAATGCTCCAAATAGGTTTTACTCTTTTTATAACGTTTATTACTATTAATAAATGTTATATCATATCCCTTTCCTTCCGCGGTTGTCTTAAAGCTGTTCAATATGCTGGAGAAATAGTCATGCGTCAGGCCGCTCATCGCTCCATCCACAAAAAGCACGCCAATATTAAAACTTTTATTCATGCGGATAGCCCGCGCATAATACTGTGGAAAATATCCCATTTTCTTTGCAACTTCTTTTATATGACGTTTCGTGTCCTCACCAATATCATCCTTGTCATTCAACGCCTTACTGACCGTCGCCACGGATACTCCGCACATCTTCGCTATATCCTTTATTGATGCCATGCTTTATAAGTTCTCCTTTTCATAATAACGTAAATGTTTTCGTAAAAAGTATATCATAGTTTTTTCGGTTGCGCAAGCCAAACTATTTTCATATCACATGACGTTTTCTCTAATTTTCTCCTGTGATTTTTATTTGCATCACAGAATGTACCAACGTATCCATTCAATACCGGAATATGAATCTATCTTTTTTTCACAGGCACAGCAGTGATATACTTGCCGGATTCTTCTACACATGGTACGGCAGATAGTATACCATCAGATAGATCCACCGTCCGAGGATTCCCGTAAGCACAAGCGCATATTGAAACAGGATATCAAACCATTTCCGTCTGACCCTTTCTTTTCCTGTCTTTTCATCTTTCTCGATCAGATCGATCCTGGGTGATGCCATCCGGATCAGCCGGGTATACAGTAGCATTAATAAAAACCAGACTAACAATAGCAGCAGACCTGCTCCCTGAAGTAAAAGACATTTTTCCCATCCTGCCTGGCTATTTTCCAGACGGCTATTCGTCAAAAGACCAAATGCCATATACAGATAGTCCAGCGAAATAAAACCCCATATAAGGCTTACCACTGAAAATATAAGACGTTTCCACCATCGCATTGCAATCCTCATTCCTTTCTAGTTAAGTAAGCAATATTTTTATACAAATCTCCATTCTGCAAACACTTTGTTCCGAAGGAATCATGCCTGCTATCCCTACCCCTTCTGTGAATCGATCCGCATCTCAAACGGTGCCAGAGACCACTGCTTTCCTCTTGCATAGAACCTCTGCTCTTTTTCCGTGTTATTAAAGAGAAAGCTCCACTGCATCTCTCCCTTACTTCTTGTCGTAATCTCAATTCCCAGAGGCAGCTCTGGTTCATAAGAAATCCCCGCCCGTCGTGCCGTTTGCCGCGCCAGTACCGAATACATCTGCCGTTCCAGGATCGTTCCCAGATAATAACAGGTGCCTTTGCCATACGTATGCTCTGTGACCGCCGCTGTGTCCCGGTAGAACGTTTCATCATAACGTGCCAGTACACGCACCTCTTCCTCACAAGGTTCCAGCAGTTCGCACCACTGCCTGCAGACAGGCAGGGAGGACGCCTGATTCCATCTTGTCTGCACACTCTTCCATTCCTGCTGCCATTCCGTTGTCTCCAAACGAAGCTGCTGCTTTCTGTCACCGATCGGATCATACTCTTTCACTGTGATCCCTGCCAGTTCTCGATAACCCGTCGGTAACGGTTCCATAATGCATTTATTATATGTATCTTTCACGCCACAGCGTGCGGTCAGAACCAGACAGCCTCCCCGCTCGACAAATTGATACAAATGCTGCCGCACGACCGGATGATCGATCAGAAGATTCGGTGCCAATACAATGTCATAAGCAGACAGATCCTGTTTTTCATCCACAATATCGACACCGACACCAATACTCGTAAATCCATCATGCAGCAGTTTTAGCTGCTCCAGATAATACATTTCCTCTGCCTGATGCTGTAATTTGAATCCATATTCCTGATCAGAACCATATAATAAAGCAACACGGTTACTGATAACGGAGCCATCCAATGCATCCCATCCGTTTACCGTTTGACACAGTGCATGAACTTCCCTGTACCGGCGTCCCGGCACATTGTCATGCCCCAGAATCCCATGCCAGTACATTTCTGCTCCCGACACCGCGGTTCTCCACCGAAAATGAAGCACTGCATCTGCTCCATGTGCAATTGCCTGCATGGCATATCCCTTGATCATCCCCGGACGCGGCGTCTGTGACATCGGCATCCAGCTGCCCACACTTCCGCTCAGCTGCTCCATGATCCAGAAATTTTTCCGCTTGATTCCACGCATCAAATCCAGATGAAAAGCATGGGAATACAGCTCCTGCTCATCCTTCGGGATCGCCGTCGTCGGATAATTATCATAGGAAACAAAGTCCAATGTCTCAAATAATTTATAAAAATCCGGCATATGCTCACAGAGCCAGTTGTTTGTCGTAATCTTTGTCGTCGGGTCGATCTTGCGGATCAGTTTTTCCTGAAATCGCACATAGTCTACTGTGCTATCCGAAGCATATCGGTTATAGTCCAATGTCAGGGACGGGTTCTGCCAGCGTATCAGCTCTCCCATCGGCGGCTTCACCTGTGAAAAATCAGAATATTCTCCACTCCAGACACTATTTCCGTAGGCTTTATTCACTTCTGATACATTTTTATATCTCTCCTGTATCCATTGACGAAACTTCGTCTGGCAGACTGCACAGCGGCAATGATTCGCTTCCAGCTCATTGTCGATCTGATACCCGGTTACTCCTTCCCAGTCCTTATAATGCGTAACCATCTGACGGATCATGCGCTCCGCCAACCTGCGAAATACCGGACTATTCAGACAGCGATGTCCCCGTATTCCGATTGCGACCGGTTGTCCCTGTACATCTCTTTGAGTGATCTCCGGATATTTTTCAAACGCCCAGAGGGGCGGTGTACAGGTCGGCGTACATAGAAATACTTCCATCCCACGATCTGTAAACAGGCGCACTGCCCGGTCCAGCCAGTTAAAATCCCATTTGCCCTCCTGCGGTTCCAGACGGCTCCAGGCAAACTCTGCCATACGAACGATCCGGATCCCCATCTGTTTCATCTGATCCGCATCCTGCTCCCATAAATCCGGATCCCATTGCTCCGGATAATAATCAACGCCTATTTTCATACTAATCTCCATTCCGCAGACGCTTTGCGTCGAAGAAATCGCGCGCAAAATATTAAATTTTGCCCTGCGACCAGAACTGTTTTGCGACGTCTGCAGCACAAACAGCCAGCCCTTCCATATACAAGTCTGCATAAAGATACTACATCAGCAGCTTTTTTCCATGACTCTTATTTCATATATTTTTTGATTTCTATCATCTGATCACGCAGAGAGGCTGCCAACTCAAAGTTTAACTCAGAAGCTGCCGTCTGCATTTTCTTTGTAATCTGTTTTACCAACAGATTTAATTCTTTGCGGTCCATAGACTCCAGATCTTTTTCCAGAGTATCCGGTGCGATTTCCTCTGCCTTCTTAGATATACGTATCAGATCACGCACTGCCTTTTTGATCGTCTGCGGCGTAATCCCATGTTCCTCATTGTATTTCTGCTGGATCTGTCGACGGCGGTTCGTCTCCCCGATCGCACGCTGCATCGAATCCGTGATCATATCCGCATACATGATAACGCGGCCTTCCGCATTTCGGGCAGCTCGCCCTATGATCTGCACCAATGCGATCTCTGAACGCAGGAAACCTTCCTTATCGGCATCCAGGATCGCAACCAGTGCAATCTCCGGTATGTCCAGTCCCTCTCGCAGCAGATTGATTCCTACCAGTACATCGAATACATCCATTCGCATATCCCGTATGATCTCCGAACGTTCCAGCGTGTCAATGTCCGAATGCAGGTATTTTACCCGGATTCCATTTTCACGCAGATAATCAGTCAGATCCTCTGCCATACGCTTTGTCAGCGTATTGACCATAACCTTATGTCCTGCTGCGATGGCCTGATT
>CAUCOL010000039.1 GCA_958444395.1 uncultured Lachnospiraceae bacterium | reverse complement strand
CGACAACCCATACATGGATAGCAGTTTCCATCCTTTAACTGCAGCATGATCTTCTCAGAGATGTAATCCGGAACCATCCGCTTGGCAGTACACTGTGCTGCCAGCTTTGTCAGATACCAGTACTTTGACCCTTCACGGACATTGTTTTCCTCCAGTACATAGATCAGCTTTGGAAATGCCGGTGTGATATACACACCCTTTTCATTTTTGACACCCAGCATACGCTGACGCAGGATTTCCTCTGTCACCAGAGCCAGATCATCCCTGGTTCTGCCCTCCGGCACTTCATTCAGGTACATAAAGACTGTCACAAACGGTGCCTGTCCGTTGGTCGTCATCAGTGTGATCACCTGATACTGGATCATCTGTACACCCTTTTTGATCTCGTCTTTTACACGCAGCTCAGCTACCGCCTCGATCTGCTCCTGTGGCACATGGATGCCTGCTTCTTCAAATTCTTCTTTCACCATCTTGCGGAATTTCTTGCGGCTGACATCTACAAACGGCGCCAGGTGTGCCAGACTGATGCTCTGGCCGCCATACTGTGAACTGGCGATCTGAGCTATGCTCTGTGTTGCAATATTGCACGCAGTCGAAAAACTCTTTGGCTTCTCGATCATCGTCTCACTGATGACAGTTCCGTTCTGCAGCATATCTTCCAGATTGACCAGACAGCAATTATGCATATGCTGTGCAAAATAATCGGAATCATGAAAATGGATGATACCCTGTTCATGTGCCTGTACAATATCCTCCGGCAGAAGAAAACGCTTCGTAATATCCTTGCTGACCTCACCTGCCATATAGTCTCTCTGCACGCTGTTGACTGTCGGATTTTTATTGGAATTTTCCTGTTTCACTTCCTCATTATTGCACTCCAGTAAGCTCAGGATCTGCTTATCTGTCGAATTCGATTTACGCACCAGTGCTCTTGTATAACGATATGTAATGTATTTTCTTGCCAGCGAAAAAGCACGCAGATTCATGATCTGATTCTCTACCATATCCTGAATCTCTTCGACACTCGGTGCACGGTTCAGATCCATACACATCTGCTCTACATTCGATGCGATTTCCTGGATCTGCTGCAATGAAAGACGTTCTCCGGCAGTCACCTCTTTATTTGCCTTGTTGATCGCTGCCGTGATCTTCGTAATATCAAATACATCCTCTGTTCCACTACGCTTAATAATTTTCAAACTACCTCAACCTACTTTCTTTTTGTTTCTCAGTTGCAAACGCTTAATGAAGCACACGGAGAAATTCACTGTCTGTCCGGTTCCCTGCTCCATCAAACATGACGATCTGTCCGAATAGCCGTCGCATTTTACTGTATCACAACCCATAGTGTCTGTCAACGCAAAAGACACAATATATAGTTAAAATATTTTCAACTTAAACTATATATTGTGTCTAAATATTTATGTTGTATCCTCTGTCTGCCTTCGGAATGCATCTGCTGCCAGCTCCTTTTCCCAGAAAATCTGCTGTCAGCTACGGCTTTCCAGATCCTTCTGCAACGGTTCCAGATAATGAATAAACACCTGACTCCGAACCGGTATACGATAACTCTGATCCAGTTCATCCCTGTGAAAACTCTTCCTTCCCCCTGCCTGCGCACGGTTCCAGAAACGCATCATATCCCGATAGGGCACATAATAATAGATGTCCTGTCTGCTAAAATAAATGATCAGAAAGGAAATTCCCTGCTGATGCTCAAACTCTGTCATAAATTCTACCTGATGCGGATGAATATTCTGGATCGGAAAGCTCTCTACTGCGCACTCTTTGGCATCATAGCAGATCGGGATTCCCTGTACATTCCCCAGATAATCAACCGTACTTTTCTGGTCAAAATACGCCAGTGTAATCTGATGTTTCTCCTTATCAAATTCCATCGGCGTAATCGGCGTCGGTATCTTCTGCACCAGGGCCAGTTTATCCTGCCGGTACTTTTCATTCGTCATATTCAGTGATTCCTCCAGCATGGAACCACGCAGTCCTCTTGATGACCAGGATGCCATAGTAATCCTCATTTCCTTTATATAATCTTATCCGTCGGGATCGACAATGCTGCAAGAATCTTCTGAAACTCTGTCGGAATCTGTGCATAAAATACTTTATGATGGTATAGCTTTGGCAGATAGTCCGGTGCTCCCAGTTCCAGCTTCCACGCATGCAGTAATTGATGGCGCAGATAAAGCTTCTGCCGGAATAATGTATTATCCTCATCTGTCCCATATTTGGTATCGCCTACGATCGGGTGTCCGATGCTTTGCAGATGTGCACGGATCTGATGCGATTTGCCGGTGATCAGATGTACCTTCAATAAAGTATACTGTCTGCCCTGCCAGCTGCCTGTCTGCAGCGGTGTATATTCGGTCAGGATCCGGTCGGCGCCTTCCCTTTGCTGCTCATACACACGCACGGTATTTTTCACAGGATCCTTCACCAGATAGCCATCGATCCGGCTGCCCTTGTGTACGATCCCCCGCACCACGCAGAGATAATACTTCTTCAGATCTCTGTCCCGAAACAGCTGATTCAGCCAGCGCAGTCCCTGCGCCGTTTTGCCTGCTGCGACCAGACCGCTTGTATTCCGGTCAAGCCGGTTACAGATGCCTGGATGAAATGTCTCCAGCTGCTGCCGCGTGATCGCTCCTGTACTGACCAGATACCCGATCAGATATTCCACCAGAGACACATCTGACTTGTCTGCTTTTTGGGACAGCATACCGACCGGTTTATTGATGAATAAAATATCTTCATCTTCATAAACAACTGCCAGCTTTTCCTTTGCTTCCGATGGCATCTTTACAGCCGGTGCCGCCTGTCGGAATCCATCGATCGTTTCATCTGCCAGATACAATGCGATCTGATCACCACTGTGCAGCCGTTCCGTACCATCTGCTTTTTTTCCGTTTAATTTTATATTTTTTTTGCGCAGCATTTTATAAATAAAACTCTTAGGTGCAAGCTGCATATATTTCATCAGGACACGATCCAGTCTCTGTCCCTCTTCCTGGTCATGCATCTGTAATTCACGCATCGAAATAACCAACCCTTTCCATGCCATCCAACATTCTATCGAAACGGCGATGCTTTTCCATGCCATCCTATATTCTATCGAAACGGCGATGCCTTTCTATCTCTCCTATACGATCAGCGATAACAGATAGGATCTGACTTTCTGCAGTTCCTCTTCATCCTCTTCCCGTGGTTTGACTGCTGCTATCTCCTGCAGAAAGAGCTTTTCACTCTCTACCACCTTTACCTTATAGCCATCGCCCCAGCTATTGACACCCTTTGTCAGATATTGACGGATATATCCGATATCCTGCTTCTGTTCCCCTGCAAAAGGCATCTTTTTATCCCCGATCAATGCAATCACCTGTCCACTGCCGACTGCAGCAAGATCAAGATGCATGATCTTATCCGGTGAGGTAATCACCAGATCACTGTACAATGTCATATACTCCGGCACTGCCTTCCGGGCTTTTTCATACCGCCCAGCTGTCACAGAGTGATATGGAAATACTACGACCAGTGCCACGACCTGCTTTGCCCAGGGCAGGACGCACAGAATCGCGAACACTGTAAAAATATTTGTTTTGGACATATCATTCATCAGAAGACCCACCCCAAAGATCGCTAATGCGATCAGAAGGATCACAAATGACATGATCCAGGCTCTTTTCTTTCTTTTCTGAATATATCCGGCATCTCCCTTTTGTATTTTCTGCACTTTTATCACCATGCCCTTTCTTCTATGTCAGTCTCCAGCCTGCATAATATTTGTTTTTCAGCATTCCCTGCCCATTCCCCTTACACCAGCCAAGCGGATATCCATCTGTACAAAGCAGCACATATCCCTTATAGTTTTCTTCGCACTGCAGCGTTTCCCCTTTCAGGTAACGCAGGACACGCTCATCCCCTGACGGCAGATCAAGACATGACGCATATGCATCCTTTGTCATCGCCAATGCAAGCTGTACCGACGGCTCAAACTGCTGCTTCTTCCTTTCTCCCAGCAAAAGCCCCTCCGTGATGATTCGAAGTCCCCGAAGTGCCTGCCAGTCCACCGGAAGAAGAATGGCATTTTCTTTCTTTATCTGCATATTGCCGGACAACCCGTGAATGTCTTTCATAAATTCTGCGACCTGTCCCATATTTGGGTCAGATGTTTTTTTCACATTGCCATTCCCTTTTTGTTTTTTATTCTTTTTCTTTTCCCGTGACCGGGATGACCCCTGTTTCCCAGATTGTCTGTCTTCTGTATCTGTCCGGCTGTCACAGGTATATCCTGCCCCGCCGTTAAGAATACGTTCTGTGAATACACCACCGGAACAGCTATCCTGTATATCGGTCAGATTCTCTTTTTCTGCCGATGCCGCAGCCCTTTTTTCGAGAAGGACCGCAAAATGCCCCTCTCCCTGCGCACGATGCGGAAAGATACGGATGCAATGGCGTAAAGATGCATCCCCTGCTTCGATCCAATCCGGACGCCCCTCAGAAAATCCAGGATATCTGGTCACAGGACTTATCCGCATATCCTGATAGGTATCCAGGAACCATTGAATCATCCCCTCATCCTCCTGAGGGGAAAAGGTACAGGTAGAATAGACCATCTTTCCACCCGGCTTTAACATTTCCCAGGCCCGTTGAAGGATCTGTCTCTGGATCGGAGCATAATATGACGGTCCTTTTTCCTCCCAGTCTTTAACCATCTTCGGATCTCTGCGGAACATGCCTTCTCCGGAGCAGGGTGCATCGATCAATATCTTATCAAAAAATACCGGCAGATGCATCGCCAGTTTCTCCGGTGTTTCCGCTGTTACGACTGTATTGACTGCACCTGTCTTCTGAAGATTCTTCGCCAGTGCCATAGCTCGGGACACACTGATGTCATTTGCCAGAAGCATCCCACGCCCCTGCAGCTTTGCCGCCAGCTCGGTCGCCTTGCCGCCCGGTGCCGCACATAGATCCAGCACCTTATCCCCCGGTTCAACCGGCAGGATACTCGCCGGGGTCATCGCACTCGGCTCCTGTATATAATACAACCCGGCAAAATAATGCGGATGCCCTGATGGTGAAGCCTTTTTGGCATCATAGTAAAACCCTTTTGCCGTCCATGCTATCTGCTGCAGGTCAAAAGGGCTGATCGTCTGAAACTCCTCCGGACGGATCTTTAATGTATTGATCCGGAGAGCCGTCTGGGATGGTTGTTCAAAACATCCCAGATACTCCTTATATTCCTCTCCCAGAAGTTCCTTCATATTCTCTTTATATCGCTCCGGTAACGCAATCATAGTTCTCTCCATCGGTTAATTCAGGCTTTGTGCCCGGTAAGATTCTGCCATGATGTCCAATTGCTTATTAAAGCGCATCAACAGCTGAATATCATCTAACTGGTACACGCGGAAAAATTCATCCTGGATCTTTACCACTTCCCTTTTATTAGCAATGTGGTACAGATTCTCAATATTATTCAGAATGTCACTTACAACACCGGCTTTCAACCGGTTTGAATTCTGTGCATTCATAATCTCATCCCGCACAGACGCCATCTCATTGTCCAGTGCATCTACGGCATCTGCCGCTGCCAGCAAACGAACACGCAGTTCTTCCGGCATGTGTTCTTTATATTTATACTGTAGAGAATGCTCGATCGTCGACCAGAAATTCATCGCCAGTGTACGGATCTGTATCTCCACTTCCAGCTTCTTCGGACCCTGCAGCGTCTGTACCGTATAATATACGATCACATGATAGCTACGGTAACCGCTCGGCTTGCTCTGTGTGATGTAATCCTTCTCCTGTTTGATCTCCATATCGCTCCGCTTTTGGATGATCTCTACAACCTTGCCAATATCCTCCACAAACTGACAGATGACGCGGATCCCCGCAATGTCTTCGATCTTTTCTTCCAGATCCTCCAGCTTTACGTTCTTTCGCTGACACTTCTCTAATATGCTAGATATTTTCTTTACACGGCCATCTACCTGCTCGATCGGGCAATAGATTCCTTCTATATGATATTCCTGACGAATATGATTGAACTTTACTACCAGTTCATCCACCGCCTGACGATACGGATCTAATATTTCACGCCATAACTGTATCTCCATATACACGCCCAAACCTTTCTCTGATTCATACGGTTACAGACATAAGCCCCAACACTCCGTCTGTAACTCCCCCCTGTTACAACTTCATTACTGCATAACCACTCTGCTACTTTTTCTGTTCCCGTCGTTCCGGCTATGTCTTCGCCAACCGTCATTATCTGTACCGACAGCTATCTGTCTTCCTGTATTTTACCACACTCCACATATCGTAGCAAATAAAAAGGATCTAAACTTTTTTCTTCCTTTTCCTGCTCATAATATATGCCAAAATGCAGATGCACCGGAAATTTTCCTCTCGTTCCTTCTTCGCCATATCCGGTATCACCCATCCTGCCGATCACCTGACCGGCATGCACTGTCGTCCCAGCGGTAATTCCTTCCGCATAAGAATCCAGATGTGCATAATAATAGTACAACCCGGATAAACTGCGTATTCCGATACGATAACCACCTAATGGCAGCCACCCAATCTTTTCCACTGTACCATCGGATACCGAACAGACCGGCAGACGGCCTGCTTCATCCTGTACTGCCATGATGTCAATTCCCTGATGGCTGCGTCTGCCGCCATACTCCCGCGAATCACCGTAGCTGTCCTCATAATTCCATTGCGTTGCTGTCTTTCCAACTTTTTGCACCGGAAAAGCACGCATTTCCTGCAGAAGCGGCTTAAGCCATCTCCCGGCATCCTGCTCCTGCAGATGATCATAGAGTACAAGACAGTCCTGCATCGTCTCCGTCCACTGCACCGTGTAATACATACCTGCCAGACTACATAGCATCCAGAGCCAGAATAGACTTCTTCGTATCTTTTGCATACATTTTCTCTGCTGTTTCGTGCCTATCTGCATGCGTTTTCCCTCCGGACAGGGGCAGATTTTCTCTGCTCCTTTCCATCATTACAGATACTATATGTCTCTACTGCCCGAAAAATACTATTGATAGCTTTGGCACAGAGAATTATAGATTTCTGGACTTTTCAGCACATGCTTTCATGCATTCCATGACACTGCTTCGAAATCCTGTTTCTTCTAACTTGCACACGCCGGCTATCGTCGTTCCTGCCGGCGAACATACCATATCCTTTAATTCGCCCGGATGTTTGCCTGTCTCCAATACCATCTTGGCACTGCCCAGTACGGACTGTGCTGCAAACTGATATGCCTGTGCTCTCGGCATCCCCTCTGCAACGGCTGCATCCGCCATTGCTTCGATAAACATAAATACATATGCCGGAGAACTTCCACTGACTGCTACAACTGCATCCATCAGACGTTCCGGAACGATCTGAGCCTTACCAAAGCCCTCAAATAATGTACAGATCCGGTCGATCTCCTCCTGTGAAACCGTCTTCCCAGGACAAAGTGCCGTGATTCCTTCCCCTACCAGCGCCGGTGTATTCGGCATCGTTCGGATCAGTTTCACATCCTTGTCAAATGCATCCTGCAGCCATGTGAGAGATTTACCTGCTACGATCGTAACAATCAGCTGTTCCTTCGTCACAACATCACGAATCTCCCGGATCACCTGCTCACAGAAAATCGGTTTGATCGCAAGAATCACGATATCTGCCTTTGCTACTTCTTTATTATCTAATGTGGTCTTTATACCAAATGCTGCAGCGACTTTATCCGCAGTTGCCTGTGTTGCGCTGGATGCGATCACATCCTCCCTAGCAAGCAGCTGTTTCTTCAGCATACCCCCAATCATCGCCTGCGCCATATTTCCTGCTCCAATAAATCCTACTTTCATCACATTCTCCTGCCTTTCTATTCTGTCCATATTTTTAATGCCACGGCATCCATAAAATACTGCTGGAACTGTTCTGTTTCTGCCAATTCGACATGTTTACACCTTGCAGCCGTCCTCTCCGCCTGCCGGACAACAGATTCAGACAGCAGTGCCTTTGCTACGCCCCTGCCGGCTGCATTGCCGATCTGTACGATCCTGCCGGTTGTCAGTTTTGGAAACAGACCTGTCTGCACCGCACTCTTCTCGGAAATGTGTCCTCCAAAAACACCTGCGATATAGATCGTATCAATCTGATCCAATGACAGTCCCTTTGTTGATAATAACACTTTTATACCTGCTTGAACAGAGGCTTTCGCCAGTTGGAACTGCCGTATATCCTGCTGTGTCAGGGTTAATCTGCATTTTGCATCTTCATAGAGTACAAGCTGTCCCTCCTCCAACAGAATATACCCGTCTGCCTGCAGTTTTCCTGCTGCCAGAAACTGTGCGGCAGCATCAACCAGACCTGATCCACAGATCCCCCTGGGAATCGGCTTCTCATTCTGTCCCTCCCCATCCCATAATACGTCCAGAAGCATATTTCCTGTTCCAGCTGCCCATTTCACTTTGCTGATCGCACCATTTCCGCCACGCATGCCACAGGAAATCTGTGCGCCTTCAAATGCCGGACCTGCCGGTACAGAACATGCTGTTAATGTTCCATGATCATTTAATACGATCTCTGCATTGGTTCCAATATCTACCGCAAGTGCTGTCGTGTCCGGCACCGGCCAGTCAAGATCCAGCAGCATTGCTGTCGTATCAGCTCCTACGTGAGAACCAATCCCTGCCAGAATCTCTACCTTTGTCTCCCCAAACTGTCTCATGCCAAGCGCACTTCCTATACAGCGGTATGTCCCCTGATATGCCGGAGAAAAGGGACTTCCCGTCAGACCGGTTATATCCTGCCCTGCCAGAATATGGCACATAGTAGTGTTTCCTGCCACGGTAATTTTCTGCAGTTTCTTTCGGTATTCCGTGCTCTTCTGTTCCGATGCCGGTCTCTCTCTACTGCTTTGTGACAGTTTTTCGGATTGTACCCGGTTTCTGCTCTGCTCTTGCCTAAGGAAGTGCTCTGCCATACTTTCCAGCTGCGATACAACCATCTCCTGCAACTGCGCTTCTCTCCCCTGCTGGCAATGCATCAGCCGCATGATCACATCGCTTCCAAGCTGTGTCTGTCGATTCTTCTGCTGGCTGCTGCCAAGATATCTTCCTGTTGCCAGATCATAAAATGATACAGCGATCGTAGTAGTCCCCAGATCAACTGCCATACCAATTCCAGACGCTTCCTGTAAATCTGCCGGTAAAATAAACTCTTTCTGACAGCTTTTATTTTGTGTCATATCTGTTTTTCTGACTATATACATTTTTTCGTCCTTTTTCTATATACAAATTTCCATTACGTATGCGACTTCCACTGACGGAGCTGCATTCCCGCTAAGCATTTTTTCTCGTCGGAAATGAAAAGATTCCCACAAAAAGAAAAACAAACCACTGCATACCAATAACAGCACACAGTGGTCTGGATTAATTATTTTCTTTTAAACTATTGCGTCTATTTCGCATAATCAGTTACTCTGGACTCTCGAATCACATTAACCTTAATCTGTCCCGGATATTTTAATTCGGACTCGATACGTTTAGAAATATCTCTTGCCATCAATACCATATCATCATCAGATACCTTGTCTGGAACAACC
>CAUCOL010000038.1 GCA_958444395.1 uncultured Lachnospiraceae bacterium | reverse complement strand
ATCTCAAATGATAATTCGTATGTTTTATCACTTTTTCGTGGAAGATAATCAAACATTATCACTCCGGCAGCTGCGGCATTGGGGTCAGCACTCCGTCTGAAACCGGTTCTGACGATTCAGGGAGAAAAGCTGGACGCATTTACAATTGCCCGCACGAAGAAGCAGGGGATCAGTAAGATGATCGCTGCGATTGAAAGCGATATTGAGAAACGGTTTGGAGGAAGAGAAAATCTTTCCAATATCCATCTGGAGGTCGCACATACGGCAAACGAGGAAGCTGCTGCGCAGTTTGTCGAGCAGTTGAAGGAGTATTTCGGAGTGGATGAGATTATATGTAATCCACTGTCACTCAGTGTTTCCTGCCATATAGGACCGGGTGCACTGGCAGTAGCCTGTTCCAGGGCAGTACCGGAATTACAGTAGCATTTACAGGAAAGGGATGGAAAAGGCATGAATTATATCGAACAGATGGGACAGAAGGCACAGGCAGTAAAAAAGAGCCTGATGACAGCATCCACAGGAGAGAAGAATAAGATCCTGCTGGCGATTGCAGAACAGCTGACGGCACATCAGGAGCAGATTCTGGCAGAGAATGAAAAGGATATCGCAGCTGCCAGGAAAAATGGAATCTCTGAGACGATGGTAGACCGCCTGCGTCTGACAGCAGAGCGGATCGAAGGGATAGCGGATGCCTGCCGTTATCTGGTGAACCTGGAGGATCCGGTTGGCCAGGTGATCGAAGGATCCACCAGACCGAATGGCATGAAGATCAGCAAGGTACGTGTGCCGATGGGGGTTATAGGCATTATCTATGAATCCAGACCAAATGTGACAGTGGATGCGGCATCCCTTTGTATTAAAAGTGGAAATGCAGCGATCCTGCGTGGCGGCAAGGAGGCGATCCATTCCAATAAAGTATTGATGGATCTGATGCGGGATGCGGTTGCGGAATGTGGTTTTCCGAGGGATATTGTACAGCTGGTAGAGGATACTTCCCGGGAAGTGTCCACACAGATGATGAAAGCAAATGGATGGATCGATGTATTGATTCCTCGTGGTGGTGCCGGGCTGATTCAGGCAGTGGTACAGAATGCGACGATTCCGGTGATCGAGACAGGAACCGGAAACTGCCATATTTATATTGATACAGATGCGGATCTTACGATGGCGGTAGATATTACGGATAATGGAAAGACACAGCGTCCGAGTGTGTGCAATGCACTGGAGACCTGCCTGGTACATAAAGAGATCGCAGAACGTTTTCTTCCATTGTTAAAGAAGAGACTGGATGCACATCAGGTGGAGATCCGAGGCTGTGAAAGAACACAGCAGATTTTGGGAGACTGTGTTGTACCGGCGACAGAGACAGATTATGCGACAGAATTTTTGGACTATATTCTGTCAGTGAAGGTAGTGGACAGTGTGGATGAGGCGATCAGCCATATTGCCAGGTATTCCACCGGACATTCGGAATGTATTGTGACGAAAGATTACCAGAATGCACAGAAGTTTCAGCAGGAAGTGGATTCTGCCTGCGTTTATGTGAATTGTTCGACCCGTTTTACCGATGGCGGTGAATTTGGGCTGGGTGCCGAGATAGGTATTTCCACGCAGAAATTGCATGCAAGAGGACCGATGGGATTAAAGGAACTTACGACAATGAAATATTTGATCTGCGGAGACGGACAGATCCGCTGAGACAGCGTACAGAAATATACAGCAGAAGGATCATAGAGCAGCCGGGATAGGAAGGCACCGGATCAGCCTTTGGAAAGCAGGATGCCGGCTTGGATTCAGATGGACAACAGGGGGACAGGACAGATGAGTATGCAGCAGACAGCACAGGGAGACAGAGTACAGATAGCGCTATTTGGCAGGCGGAATGCCGGCAAATCCAGTCTGATCAACGCACTGACAGGGCAGTCATTGGCGATCGTATCAGAGGTTAAGGGAACGACGACAGATCCGGTGTTCAAAGCGATGGAGATCCTGCCGATCGGACCGTGTATGCTGATCGATACACCGGGACTGGATGACGAGGGGACACTCGGACAGATGCGTATTGATAAGGCGATGCAGGTATTAAACCGGACAGATATCGCACTGGTAGTGATCGATATTTCACAGATCAGCCGGCAGGATCTGGAGACGAAGCGGGGACTGGGCGAGCAGGAACTGCAGGTCATTGCGGCAATCGAGGAGAAAAAGATTCCGTACTGTCTTGTATTGAATCAATGTGACCGCCTGTCTTTGGAGGAGACAGAGCAGATCCGCCAGACGCTTAGCCGTAAAAATACAGCAGTCAGCGTTGTGCCGGTCAGCACACAGAACCAAAATGGTGTGGAAGAACTAAAAGATACATTGATCTCGCTGGCGCCGGATACGGATCTGCAGCTGCACATTCTGGGCGATCTGGTGGAAGAACAGGATGTTGTGGTGCTGGTTGTACCGGTAGATTCGGCAGCACCGAAGGGACGTCTGATCATGCCACAGCAGCAGACGATCCGGGATCTTCTGGATCATCAGTGTGTCAGTGTCGTTACGCAGGTTCCGACCTTGCCGATGGTGCTGAAGCTGCTGGGAGACAAGGTGCGGATGGTTGTAACGGATTCGCAGGCATTTGGCGCAGTGTCCGGACTCGTACCGGATACGATACCGCTGACATCTTTTTCTATCCTGTTTGCAAGACATAAGGGAAATCTGACCAGACTGGTAGAGGGTGTATCACATGTAGACCATTTGCAAAGCGGCGATAAGGTATTGATCGCAGAAGGATGTACCCACCGCCGCCAATGTGATGATATCGGGACAGTTAAGATTCCACGCTGGCTGAAGGAATATACGGGAAAAGAACTGCAGATAGAGACCTGCAGTGGAACCGAGTTTCCGGCGGACTTGTCCGGATATGCTCTGGTGATCCACTGCGGTGGCTGCACATTGCATGAAAGAGAGATGAAACACCGGATCTTTCGGGCTGGGCAGCAGGGGGTACCAATCGTTAATTACGGTATTTTTATAGCCTATGTACATGGTATCCTGAAACGAAGCCTGGAGCTGTTTCCGGATGTGTACCGGTTGATCTGAGAGAAGTGTAACCTGTTGTTTAGGAAGGGGATCGTGTATACGGCTATTTGCTTTTGAGCGAAGGCAGATAGTGCTGCTGGCATCTTTTCGTGACAAGACGCTCGGGAATGGAAAATGATATGGAATTAAAATTAATAAACATTGAGAAGAAATTTGGAGAAAAGGACGTTTTGAACCAGGCGTCCTTTTCCTTTAAAAAAGGACAGATCTATGGTCTTTTGGGAAGAAATGGAGCCGGCAAGACGACATTATTTAACTGTATCAGCCGGGAGATTGAATATGAAGCCGGAGAGGTACTTTTACTGGAGGATGGACAGGAGGTACCGCTGGACTTTGACCGGATCGGTTATGCCTTTTCCACACCGGTGCTTCCGGAGTTTCTGACAGGCTATGAATTTATCAAATTTTATCTGGATATCCACAAGGATAAGATCGCGCAGATCCGTTCCGTTGAAGAATATGCCGACATGGTTGCACTGGACTGGAGTGATCTGGACTGTCTGATCAAAGGATATTCACACGGTATGAAGAATAAACTGCAGATGCTGTGTCTGCTGATCAGCAAGCCGGAGGTGATCCTGTTAGATGAACCGCTGACCTCTCTGGATGTGGTCGCAGCGCATGAGATGAAAGAGATGCTTCTTGCGATGAAAAAAGACCATATTATTATTCTTTCGACACACATCCTGCAGCTCGCACAGGATCTGTGTGACGAGATCGTCTTGCTGCATCAGGGGCAGCTGACAGGCATTGACGAGGAGGAATACGCCGGGGAAAACTTTGAGGAAAAGATCATGCAGCTTTTGACACAGGGAAAGGAAGGTTGATCGGATGTTTCAGACTTTGTATCAGAAGTTTCAGATCGGATTTGCGGAGAATGCAAACCGTCTGATCTTTACGATAAAGAAGTTAAAATGGATCGGACCGCATATATCGGACGAATGGTATGTACGCCGGGATATTAAGAATGCATTTGGAGTACTGGCGATCATCAAATCCGTACTCCTCTATGTGATCCTGAATCTGCTGTATTGCGGATGTATGTTATTCATGCCTGCCGGAGTATTAGGATCCATTTTGGATTGGAATACGAATGAGATCTGTGAGATGGTGGTATGGACTTTCTTTTTTCTGAATAGTCTGTGCGGTTCTTTCATGCGCAGCAGGATCTTTGACCGTGCTGCTGAAGAAGACTATCTGCTGTTAAATCTGCTCCGGATCGACCCCAGAGAGCATTATCTTACGTCCGTTCTCTGGGAGCATGGAAGACAGACGGTATTTTATGCTGTTATGATGCTGCTCTTTCTCTGTGGCTGGGGTCACTGGCACCTTTGGCAGGTGTTTTGGCTGCTTGGCATTTATATCTGTTTCCGTGCCATCGGGGAGAGCATAAAATTATGGCTGAATACGAAGTTTGGCATGCCTCTGGAGGAGAAGAATAAAAGGGTATACGGAATCTATCTGTTTTATATTATAGTGATTGTACTGCTGGCATATGCAGGTTATCCCGTCCTGTGGATCCTGGGCTTTCGGCAGGGGATCGGGCGGTATCTGACAGGAATGCTGCTGGTGGCTGCAACGCTTCTTTGTATGTTGGCAGCCGTAATGGCAGTCCACTATCTGCTGCATTATCCGGGCTATGTACAGGTAGCACGCCGCACCTGTACCAGGCAGGACATGATGGAGCTTGACCGGAAGGCGGAAGAATTGTCAAAGGCAAATTATGCGTTGCAGGACAAGGAAGTGGAAGAAGCGGAGCTGCATGCCCATGCTTTTGAGGATAAGCAGGGATATGAATATCTGAATGCAATCTTTTTTGCCCGTCATAAGAGACTGGTGCGGAATGCAGTTCGTATCAAGGTAGTTGTGTCGGCATTGATTCTTGGGGTGTCGGCAGGGCTTTTGCTGGTCGCAAATATCCGGATGTCACAGAATGCCTTTATGGATATGAGTAATGCGGTCTGGCAGGAAGTAAACAGACTTTTGCCAATCATAGTATTTTTTATGTATTGTGCTTCGTCCGGACAGAACCTGACGAAAGCGATGTTTTATAACTGTGATGTTTCCCTGTTAAAATACGGCTATTATCGTACCAGTGGGGCGATTCTGTTAAACTTCCGGATCCGTCTGCGCTACATGTTAAAGTCTGAGTTCCCGATGGTGGCTACGATCTGCTGCGGCATAGTGCTGGATGCTCTGCTGCTGCGGCAATGGCAGCATCCGGGGCAGGTTCTGTCGATCATCCTTTGTGTTGGTTTGCTGGCGGTCGCATATTCCGTGGTATTTTTATGTATGTACTATATATTTCAACCGTTTACAGAGGGAGGAGAACAGACCGGGATCGGCTATAATGTCTGCTCCGGTATGATCTATTTTGTATCGTATATGTGTCTGCAGATCCATACGGTTCCGACGTTCTTTGCGGGAATCGTACTGGCATTGACACTTGTGATCGTACTGACTGCCTTTATGCTGGCATACTGGCTGGCACCACGGACATTCCGGTTAAAGTAAGCTGCCGGATAGATACACAGACACTAAAAACAGAAAAATGCCTGCACGGCATAAAAGGATACACGATACATGAAAAACAAAAAAACATATGTATGTAATATTTTATTTATGATCCTCATCCTGGCAGTGACATTTTATGTGCTGTTAAAGGGGCAGGATATGGGAAAGATAACGGCTGCCTTACGAAAGGCGCAGCCTGGCTATGTATTGCTGGCGGCAGTCTGTGCCGTGGTCTTTCTCCTGCTGCAGGCCTATTCCCTGCAGATCATTATGGCATCGCTTGGCTCATCTATCCGGTATCGCCGGGGTGCTGCGTACACCTTTATCTGTTTTCTGTTTAATGCGATCACGCCGTCTGCCAGTGGCGGACAGCCGGTACAGGTATATTATATGCATGAGGATGGGATTTCTCTGGGAGATTCCAGTATTGCACTGCTGTTCTGGACGATCCTTTATAAGGTGGCACTGGTCTGTCTGGAGGGCTTTGTACTGCTATTTTGCCGTTCGTTTCTGTTTCGTTCACTGAGCGGTTATCTGTGGCTTTTCTGGCTGGGGCTGGGTGTCAATCTGGTGTCGATCCTTCTGTATTCGATCGTTGTATTTTCACAGGATGGTGCCAGAAATATCACTTATGCAGTGACCTGGGTGTGTCATAAGCTGCGTATTATCCGCAGGAAGGAAAAGGTGCTGGAAAAGCTGGATCATTCCCTGGAAATCTATAACAAAGGAGCCCGTTATTTCAGAACCCATCTGGAACTGGCAGCAATCGTACTGCTGATCACGATCCTGCAGCGCCTCTGCTATTTCCTGGTTACCTGGTTTGCCTGCCTGGCGCTGGGGCTGACGGATGTGCAGGCGGGACAGATTATCCTGCTGCAGAGTTTCGTAGCGGTCTGCATTGACATACTGCCGCTGCCGGGTGGTGTAGGCGTTAATGAGAGCTTCTTTGTGACTGTATTTCAGAAGGTGATCGGCAGACAGAATGCGTTTTCGGCGATGTTTTTAAGCAGAGGAGCTTCGTTTTATGTCTTGTTGGTGGTCAGTGTATTTGTTACAATAGGTACACACATGCGTATCCTTCATCGAAAACAGCATGCAAAGAGAAATGAGGAATGAAGCAGATGGAAACATATCAGATGATTTATCAGGGGGGAAACGGTGAGATCGTAGAGAAGAAATCACGGTTTATCGCCCATGTTTTTTCGGTCACTTCGGAAGAAGAGGCACAGAAATATATCGATGAAACGAAAAAAAAATACTGGGATGCCAGACATAACTGCTATGCGTTTATCGTAGGTACAAGAGGAGAGATTACCCGCTGCAGTGATGATGGCGAACCATCCGGTACAGCGGGTCGTCCGATCCTGGAGGTGTTGACAGGCAGCAGACTTCGCAATGTACTGGTCGTTGTGACAAGATACTTTGGAGGAACACTGCTTGGTACCGGTGGTCTGGTGCGTGCATACTGTCAGGCGACGCAGGCGGGACTGGAGGGCAGTATCGTCATTCAGGTACAGGAAGGATTCCGGATCGGGATCCGGACAGATTATAATGGCATCGGCAAACTGCAGTATATCGCTGCACAGGACAAGATACCGGTACTCGATACACTTTATACAGATCAGGTAGAGATGATCCTGGTGGTGCCGTCAGAGGATAAGGATGGACTGGTGAAGAAAGTGACAGAGGCAACGGCAGGGCAGGCAGAACTGGATATATCCGATCCACTGGTGTTTTACCTTCTGGAGGGTAAACCGGTGGTCGTGGAAAAAGAGGTGTAGAAGTTGGATTTATTTGAATATATGCGGGAGCAGAACAGTAAGGATGAATCACCGCTGGCATCGAGAATGCGTCCGAGAACATTGGATGAGGTCGTGGGACAGGAGCATATCATTGGAAAGAACCGCCTGTTGTACCGGGCGATTCAGGCGGATAAACTCAGTTCGATCATTTTCTATGGACCGCCCGGTACCGGTAAGACAACGCTGGCAAAGGTGATCGCGAATACAACCAGTGCGGATTTTCAGCAGATCAATGCGACCTCTGCCGGGAAAAAGGACATGGAAGAGGTGGTACAGAGAGCAAAGGACCAGGCGGGAATGTATGGGAAGAAGTCCATTCTCTTCGTAGATGAGATTCACCGTTTTAATAAGGGACAGCAGGATTATTTACTTCCTTTTGTAGAGGATGGAACGATCATTCTGATCGGTGCGACGACAGAAAACCCATACTTCGAGGTAAACGGTGCTCTGTTATCCCGTTCGGTGATCTTTGAACTGAAAGCACTGTCAAAGGAAAATATCATGACGCTGCTGCAAAGAGCGGTTACAGATGAAGAACGCGGCATGGGAAGCTATCATGTGAAGCTGGATGAGGATGCATTGGAGTTTTTGGCGGATGTTGCCAATGGCGATGCCAGAAGTGCCTTAAATGCGATCGAACTGGGAGTTCTTTCCACAGAGCGCAGCGAGGACGGACTGATCCATATTACACTGGATGTGGCGCAGGAATGTATCCAGAAAAGAGTTGTCCGTTATGACAAATCAGGAGACAATCATTATGATACGATCTCTGCATTTATAAAGAGTATGCGCGGTTCCGATCCGGATGCGGCGATTTATTATCTGGCACGTATGCTGTATGCGGGAGAGGACATTACCTTTATCGCAAGACGTATCATGATCTGTGCGGCAGAGGATGTATCCAATGCAGATCCGCAGGCACTGGTGGTAGCCGTAAATGCGGCACAGGCGGTGGAGCGTCTGGGAATGCCGGAGGCACGGATCGTACTGGCACAGGCAGCTTCGTACGTGGCGTGTGCACCAAAGAGTAATTCGGCGATCATGGCGATCGATGAAGCGATGCAGGTTGTGGCGCAGGAGAAGACAGCCGCGATCCCGGCACATCTGCAGGATGCACATTATAAGAGTGCCGGAAAGTTGGGACATGGCATCGACTATCTGTACGCACACGATTATCCGAATCATTATGTAAAACAGCAGTATCTGCCGAATGAACTGGTGGGACGCAGATTCTACCGGCCGTCAGATAATGGCTATGAGCAGCAGATACAGGCATATTTTGCCAAAATAAAAGATGCGGAATAAAAGGAACGACAGGAAGGATGCTTTGCATCCGAATCAACGAAAAAGGATGGAGATTAAGATGGAGTTTTTTAAGAGAGTATTGGCATGGATCGGTGTGATCCTTCTGGTGGGAATGTATGCAATGACACTTGTAACGGCGGTAACAGCCACGGATTCCGCACATAACTGGTTTATGGCAAGTATCGCAGCAACGATTCTGGTGCCGGTGGTGCTCTATGCCTATAACATGATCTATAATGTGATCAAAATGAATGCAGAGCAGACACGTCTGCGTGAGGAAAAAATGCTGCGTGAATTTAAAGAAGAACTGAAACAGAAAGCACAGGAAAAGCAGCAGGCGGAAGCTGCAGACAAACAGGTAGAAGAGATACAGGCAGCAGATACTGCAAAAGCAGGTCAGACTGTCATGCAGACAGCAAATACAGAGGAAAAATAATCAGATGAAAACACCAATCTATGATTTTGTACAGAATTATGCGAAAGCACAGGGAACCCGTTTTCATATGCCGGGACACAAGGGAGCTGCCTTTCTGGGTTGTGAGCCTTATGACATTACAGAGGTTGCGGGTGCCGATGTTTTATCGGAAGCAGCTGGGATCATAGGAGAAAGCCAGGCAAATGCTGCGGCACTGTTTCGGACGGGAGCCAGTTTCTATTCGACAGAGGGATCCTCACAAAGCATTAAGGCGATGCTGGGAGCGGCACTGATGTACTGGCGCAGCAGGCAGTCCGCCGGCTCACAGGCAAGACCCTGGGTGCTCGCAGCCAGAAATGTACATCGCGCAATGATCGACGGATGCGCTCTGCTGGATCTGGATGTCCGGTTTCTTCCGACCGGTGGACAAAACAGCCTCTGCAGTGTCTATACGGATGCAGGAGCGGTAGAGAGTGCATTAGCCGATGCGCAGGAATCCCCAATCGGTGTTTATCTTACTTCTCCGGATTATCTGGGAGGACAGAGCGATATCAAAGCAGTGGCAGAGGTCTGCCATGCACATAGCATTCCCCTGCTGGTAGATAATGCACATGGAGCCTATCTGGCATTTCTGGAACCATCCATGCATCCGATCGCGCTGGGAGCGGATCTGTGCTGTGATTCGGCACATAAGACACTGCCGGTACTGACGGGGGGCGGATATC
>CAUCOL010000037.1 GCA_958444395.1 uncultured Lachnospiraceae bacterium | reverse complement strand
ACAGCTCTCCGTACTGGCAGCGTCCGATCATGTCCTGGGGATGTTCAACCCGCACACCGACAGCAAATGGCTTGGCTTCCATCAAAAGGCCGTCATGATGAAGTGTCGTAACCGTGTCACGCGCACTGTGTCCCGTGGCAAGGATCAGAGCATCACAGGAAAGCGTTATCTGCTGTCCGTCTTTTTGGACAAGGATTTCCTGCAGCCGTTTTTCTTTCCAGACTGCTTTCAGAAATGTCGTTTCAAACCAGACCTGTCCACCCAGCCGGATAATCTCCTCGCGCATATTGCGTACCACGTCCCGAAGACGGTCGGTCCCGATATGTGGCTTCTGCAGATACAGGATCTGCTCCGGTGCCCCAAAGGAAACGAACGTTTCCAGCACCTTTCTGTTTCTTCCGCTGGTATCCTTTACCAGTGTATTTAATTTGCCATCCGAAAATGTTCCGGCACCGCCTTCACCAAACTGAACATTCGTCTGCGGATCTAACTCACCCGTCTGCCAGAAATGTTCTACCAGCTGCTGCCTTTTCTCTACACAGGCACCTCGTTCGATCACCAGAGGAGAAAGACCGGCTCTGGCAAGCTCATAGGCAGCAAACAGTCCGGCAGGACCCATGCCGATAATGATCACATGCTTGGGACGGCTGCCAGTCTGCGCATGTATGGCCGCCGGAGCCTGGACAGGATCGGGAAGCAGCCTGGCATCATTTTTGCCATACCTCTTCCAGACCTGCTTTTCTTTGGGAATATGAAACTGTACCTGATACTGAAACTGCATCTGTTTTTTCTTACGTGCGTCCAGAGAGCGGCGTAGGATCTGTAACCGGCTGATTTGGCTGCTATCGATCCGAAGTGCTTTGGCGATCGCCTGGCAGACCAGATATTTCTCTTCCTCCGATAAAATGCCCTGTTTGACTGCCTCTGCCGGTGCAGCCTCACAGACACGATCTACCGGCACTTTAATCTGTGACATATGTATCATAACTGTCCTAACCTCATTTCTGTGTTTTGATCCGGGATTGCGAAAGAGGATTGCCTGTTTCGCAATTATGTATAGTGATAGTATTAAGAATCGATCCGCCTGACCGCAGCTTTTCCTGCCAGATAACCGCTGCTCCAGGCCCACTGCAGATTATAGCCGCCGCAGATTCCATCGACATCGACGACCTCTCCGGCAAAAAACAAACCGGGATGCAGAGAGGATTCTAATGTATGCTGTCCCAGTTCCCGGACACTGACTCCCCCGGCACATACCTGTGCCTTATCGAAATCACTGACTCCCTTTACGCCTAGCTTCCAGTCTTTGATCCTGGCTGCAATTCGTTCCGGCAATGAATCCGGCCAGGTGGAAACAGGCTGCTTTCCGGAGATGCCAAGACTGTCCAGCAATACGATGGCAAGTTTATGATGCATCAGGCCGTCCAAAAGCTCTGTTCCCTGCCATTCTTTAAACGCTCTGCGTCGTGTGAGAAGCTCCTGAAGAAGTTCTTCCTGCGTAAGCTGTGGAAGGATATCCATATGAATGCAGACCTTATGTCCCCGCTGCAGTGCTTCTGCCGCAAACCGGCTGATCTGAAAGACGGGAATCCCGGACAGACCATAGGCAACCATCTGCAGTTCACCGGTATCCGATGCCAACAACGATCCGGTCGTATCATCATAGAGAGAGACCGTTCCCTGCACACGCACACCGGTCCAGTTCTTCATGAAATCCCCCTTCAGAATACAGGAGGTTAATGCCGGCACTACCGGCACCAGTGTGTGTCCCAGTTCTCTGGCAAATTGATAACCGTCTCCGGTTGAACCATGTACGCCGGCAGCTTTTCCTCCGGTCGCCAGAATAACAGTGCGTGCCTGATACCGGTCTTTTGAGGTATGAACCACATATCCCCGTTTAACATCCGACTGTATGCGCCGGACGGTTTCCTCCAGATGCACCTCAATCCCGCAGTCATGGATACAACGGCAAAGAGCATCCAATATCGTAGATGCCTGCCCGGATACCGGATAATAGTACCCGTCCCGCTCCTTTGCCAATACACCTAATGTATGGAAAAAGGAAAGTACCTTTGTCTGATCAAACTGCCGCAGCACATCCCATGCATAGGAAACATCCTGTCCTCTGTAACAGGCCGGTGTCTGCCTGGCGTTTGTAAAATTACAGCGTCCATTGCCGGTTGCCAGTATTTTTTTTCCCAGCCGGTTCATTTTTTCAAGCAGCAGAACCTTTTTTCCTGCACGGCTGGCTGTGATTGCTGCCATCATGCCGGAGGCGCCGCCACCAATGACAATAACCTGTACGCTTCTCATATCAGTAGATCCTTTCTTATATCGGATTTCCGGTACAGCAGGCTGTCCGGAAGCCTTAAGAAGAATAGTTTTCTAATATACTAAAAAGTTCTTCTTCGTTTTTTACTTCAATTCCGTTTTTTAACGCTTTTCGTTCTTCTTTTGACAAAGTACTTGTTGCTATGCCTGTTTTTTCATAGATAGTCTTCATATCGCCATAATATACCACAACTTCGCCTTCACTGGCAATCAGGTAATATTTGTATTTTATTTTTGACAGATCATAAACCTTGCGAACCACAAGACGCTCCGGAGAAAAAGAAATAACCTGCATAGACTGCAGCCCCTTCAAAAACTCCTCTACCGGCATCTGCGTCATATATTCCTGACAAAATGTATCCGCATGCTCACGGTCTGCCTGCAGCAATCCATCGGGCAGTGCCGTATAATCGGTCGTGGTGGTATCGGTTTGTACGTTATAATTCTGTACCTGATAGATTGTGTCTGCGCGCAGTGTATTTTGGGAGGTGCTGACCATAGCACTTTCCGTTAATTCCTTTTTGATATCTGTCATTTTGGCTGACATCTGCTTTTCAATCGTTATGTCTACCTGTTCACTTACCCGTTTCTCATAATCCTGCTGCATCTGTTCCAGTTTTTTCTGGGACATCCAGAAGCTCCCCATGCCACAGACTGCTGTCAGCACCAGCACAAACAGAATCCCGCGCGTATATTTCCAGAACGTTTCCATAGATGATACACTCTCCTTTTCGGATTTTTGGTACAACACGTCATGATGCCTGGGCATTTAGACAGCCTGTACCTGGATAACGTAATTCACGGATCGGACGAATCAATGCCCGGCATGCTTACGTTGTATTAGGTATCATTCCCAATATTTACCGAAAATATACATTACCTGTCAGGATCAGAGTATGAAATTATATGCCAAAAGGGGTTACTGCGTATCTGTGACCGGATCGATCAGAAGATCCGTGCCGTCTGCAGCTGTCGTCGCAAGTTCGTCACAACGTTCATTCTGTGGGTGTCCGGCATGTCCCTTGACCCAATGAAAATGTACCTGATGCGGTTCTTTGGCTGCCAGCAGACGCTGCCAGAGATCGACATTCTTCACCGGTTCATTTTTTCCGCGTTTCCAGCCTTTACGGATCCATCCGTCAATCCAGTGCTCTGTAAATGCCTTGATCACGTACTGTGAATCCGAATACAGGTCGATCTCGCACGGACGGGTCAATGCTTCCAGTCCGACGATCACCGCCATCAGTTCCATCCGGTTATTGGTTGTTTTGCGATAGCCTGCACTCAATTCGCGCAGATGCTCCTGACCTTTGGAATCAATAAAACTTAAGATTGTTCCATAACCCCCCGGCCCATCCGGATTTCCACGGGCTGCTCCGTCTGTATAAATTGTTACATTTGTCATATTTTTTCCTTTCCCTGCATTCAAATACTTTTGTTTCTTTTACAGTTTACGCCATTCTCCGGTTGTTAGAAAATCATCGACACTTTGTTCCGCATTTTGAACAATCTGTGGCTGATAACCGATCATGCGTAACAGCTTGATCGCATTCCGCGTCATTGCTGTCCCCTTTCGCAGCTTATAGTCAAACAAAACGTCATCCTCCCGGATCGTTTCCTCAAAATGATAATTGTCATAGCAGTTTTCCAGAATCTGTGCCAGTTCGATATCATGCGTAGCCGCAAAGCAAAGTGCCTTCTTTTTCGCTAAAAGTGCCAGAATCTGTGAGGATGAGGCAATACGCTCCAGTGTATTCGTACCACGCAGCACCTCATCAATAAAGCAAAGTACCGGGTGGGATCCGGATACCGCCAGATCTACAATACGTTTTAGGGATCTGATCTCTACAATATAATAGCTTTCCTGATGCAGGATGTCATCCCGCAGTGCCATCGAAGAGACAATCTGGTAGTAATTCGTCTGATAACTGTCAGCCAGTACCGTATGCAGTGTCTGTGCAAGGATCGCATTGATGGCGATCGTTTTTATAAAAGTAGACTTTCCAGATGCGTTCGATCCGGTTAAAAGAACACTTTTTTCAATGGATATACTGTTTTTTACCGGGGAACTGATCAGAGGATGATACAGATTCTGTGCAGAGAGAACCTGTTTTTCCTGATCCTGCAAAAGAACCGGTATGCAGTAGTCCTGTTTCAGTTCACGATAGGAAGCAACACTGATCATACTGTCCAGCAGACCGATTATCTCAAACATTTCCAGCAGATCCGGCTGCAGCTGCAATGCCTCCTTTGCCATCGAACGGTATTTGATGATATCAACATGAGACAGCATACGGATATAATCGCCCAGAATGTCTGTCATATCTCCGGTCATTTTACCACCGCCTACCACCAGAAAACTCCCCTTACAGAAGGTATCAAAGCGTTTTATCTTTGTAAGCAGACTGTCAGCATAAGGCTGCAGGACGGCATTGTCCTTTGTGATCTGTACCAGTGCATAAAACTCCCTGGCAAACCGGACGGTACGGATCATATACGAAAATAACTGCTTATACCGATCCATATCTCCTTTTCGTGCATAATACGTGACCATATTAAAGATTGCAATACAGACTGCCGGAATCACAAAAAAATCCGGCGAGAAAAAACAGCCTCCGATGCAAACGATCATAAGGATCAATTGCAAAATAGAGAAAACACTGCTCTTTTCTGTCAGATTTTGTACATTCATCAGATACTCGTATACAGAAAACTTTCCCAGTTTGCCAAGTTCTGCCAGCAGAAGCTGTGTACTTAGGCGTACTTCCTCCTGTTCGCCAAAATAACGGATCAGATCCTCACGCTCTTTCAGAGAATGTGCATCAAACTGTGGTTTTCTTAACAGAAAATAAAGATACTCCTGACCAATGGATGACTGTGTATGATTGATCTGCTGAAAGACAGTATCCATTTCCAGATCATTCCAGGTGATATCATCGACATCTGTCTTTTGGATCGATGACTCATAATAGGCACGAATGGACGCCATCTTTTCTGCGGAATATTCTTCAGAAAGCGCCTGACCCCATTGCATGATCAGACGCTGCTTTAAATTCTTCTTATATACGATCTCGTCAAACCGTATTTTGATAATGCAGACAGCCAGAATGACTGCCGCCAGAATACAATATATCATGAAAGTTCGTAAACCTTTCTTGAAATTTTATCGAAGCACTCTGCCGATCTTAATCGGAGAACGATAATAGGCATAGGAAATCTTGATTCCGGTACGTTCATTGCTGGCATGAATAATCTGATTATTTCCGATGTACATGGCAACATGACTGACACCGCCGCTTCCATAGAAGAACAGGTCACCCGGCTTAACCTCTGAACTGCTGACAGATGGCAATGCTGCCGCCTGTGCGGAAGAGGTACGTGGGATCGAATAGCCAAAATGCTCATAGATACGCATCGTAAATCCGGAGCAGTCGGTTCCGTTTGTAAGACTTGTTCCGCCATAGACATAACGATTTCCCAAAAACTGCATGGCATAATTCACAATGCTGAAGCGGATATCCGAAGAAGAATCATCACCGGCAGAACCCTTTTTTGCAGAAGAACTGCGGCTCTGATGAATCGATACAGCACGATCCAGGTTATAGGTTACTTTTACGAAATCTTTGCTGACAAAGGCTTTTTCATTATCGATGCGGATACACATCCACTGATCCAGATTATCCCAGAAATCGTCAGTATCCATTTCTTTAATCTCTGACTTCTTGCAGTGGCGTTCCATATAGGATTTCACCCATTCTCGGGAAAGATTGCGTTTGAATACATCGTACTCATCCTCTTTGGAGATCTGGTCGTATACACGTGCCTGTGTCGATGGCAGATAGCGGACATTTAAGGTCTCCGTTGTCACGGTAACACGAAGCGTTGCCACTTTTTTGGCAAGTGCTTCTGCTTCTTTGTCTTTGACCAGATAGCCGGCTTTTACCCAGCCTTTTACCTTGCCGGAAATAATGCGTGCCCAGCCCTTTTCAATGCGGTAGATATGACAACCGGAATATTTCGTCATCTTTCCGATCACCTTGCCGTTTTCACTCGGCTTGGAACGGACATTCAGATAGGAATCGACTGTGGCAACACCCAGGCGGTCATAGACAAGATTTAGTTTCAGATGGCTTGTCTCCTCTTTCTCCTGTGCCTCCTCTTTGTCGTCTGCCGGTTCGGCTGTTTCTTCTGCGGCTGCCGTCTCCTGCGCAGCTGCCTTCTGTGTGGAAACCTCCTGCTGGGTCGTTGTTTCCTCCTGGTTCTTCTCTGCCTTTACGAGTTCTTCGGTATATTTGTCAAGAGAAGGACTGATGCCTGCCAGATGCTTCTCTGTCGTAAGACCTGCCGCCTTGATCGTAATACCGGTACCCAGTAAGATGACAGCTGTTGTGAGCAATAAATAATTCCATTTTTTATTCTTCATATCCGTATTCTCCATACGCCGGCAAGCAGTTTCTGTATCGGATGGCACAAACCATCCGGTATTAATCCGATACCCTGTCGTAGGCAGAGACGGAATCTGTCCGGCTGTTACAAACTTGTTAATCAATCAATCCATTTATTACAAAAATATTACAGACGGATTATACCAAGTATTTCGTAGCTTGTCAAATAGACAGACATCTGCCGGCAGCCGCGGTATGTTTCCCGGCTTGCAGATGCCTGAATCAGATATTCCTACCGGTCTCTGGTACAAAGGGCAAAACCAGCGTTTTGCCCTTTGTCACTCTACATTACGAACATTTCCTATCCACGGACAAAGTAAGTCTTTCTTTTTACCCGGATAATGGTGTCTATATTATAATGCAGACAAGACCGCCGTTACTGTCATTGATCACCTTCTGGATCGTTTCCTGCAGTTTCTGCTGACTTTCCTGGGTCAGCTTGCTGACTTTCGAGTCCATTCCTTCCTCGACCAGCTGACGGATCGTTTTGCCAAAGATATTGGTGTCCCAGATATCGGACGGCTGAGCGTCATCCTGCCCGGAAATATACCGGATCAGATCTTCTGCCTGTTCCTGGGTACCGACGATCGGTGCAATCTCTGTTTCAATATTTGCCTGGATCATATGAATCGACGGGCTGACCGCTTTGATCCTTACGCCGTATTTATTTCCATGATGGATCAGTTCCGGTTCATGGATCGTGATCTCATCTGTCGTCGGGGTAATGACTCCGTAACCGGTCTGGTGGACTTCATGCCAGGCTTCCCCGATCTTACCGATCTCTTCCTTTTGTGTGGCATATTCTTTCAACAGGCGGATCAACTGATATTCTCCTTCGATCGTTGTGCCAACCAGTTCACTTAAAATCTGGTAATATTTACTATCGTCAAAGAGTGTGTCAATCCGGATCCTGCCATTTTCCATGCCGATACTTCGGATGCGAAATTCACGGATCATATCACTTTCTACCTGAAATTTGGCAGGAATAACATCCCGGATCCTGGCGATACGGTCCATGATATCACGAACCTTCTGAAAAAGTTCCTGCTTCAGCCAGTGTGCATTTGGAAGCATTTCGACCCATTTTGGCAGCTCAAAGGCAATCTGCGTAACCGGAAAAGAAGTCAGGATCTTCTCCATGATATGCACGATATCCTCTGCACGCAGCTGATTTGCATTGATTGCCATCGCATCCACGTCATATGTATCCTTGAGCTGCTGCACCAGTGCCTGCGTCTCTTCATTATATGGGTGGGATGAATTAACCAGAACGATAAAGGCTTTTCCAATCGCCTGCAACTCCTGGATCGTGCGCTTTTCAGCATCCAGATAGGCAGATCGGCTCAGTTCCCCAAAACTGCCGTCCGTTGTCATCACGATACCGATCGTCGAATGATCACGGATCACCTTGCGTGTGCCGTATTCCGCAGCCTGGGTAAACGGCATAGGATCCTTTGACCAGGGAGTCATGACCATCCGTTCGCTTTCCCCTTCCATCAGACCCGCAGCGCCGTCTACGATATATCCGACACAGTCAATCAGGCGGACCTTTACCTCATTCTGCCCCATCAGCTGAACCGCTGCCGCTTCCTTTGGAATAAATTTTGGTTCCGTTGTCATGATTGTTTTACCATCTGCCGATTGCGGTAGTTCATCGATCGCTCTCTTTCTGGCATGCGGATCCGCAATGCCGGGAAGAACCAGCAGTTCCATAAATCGTTTTATAAAAGTGGATTTTCCGGTGCGCACCGGGCCACATACTCCCAGATAAATCTCTCCGTTGGTTCTGTCCGCAATATCTTTGTATACCTGAAACTCCTCCATACACTAACCTCTTTTCTGAGCGACTTGTTGCGAAGCAGCGAAGAAAAGTTCGCGAAGGCGATTTTTCTTCTGCCAACAAAGCTATTTGCCTTCGCTCAGAGGCAAATAGTCGTGCGCAAAAATACTGCATCAGCAGTGTTTTTCACACTAACTTCCATTCTGCAGACGCTTTGCGTCGATCGTACCCATCATCAGGTTATCTATCTATATGAAGAAAACCGTTCGGTTAGAACGGTTTAAATCAGGTATTTTTTGAAATTGTTGGAATAGTGCATTTTCTCGTCCTGCGTGATCAACAGTGCCTCTACTCCATCCATTGCATTGATCAGTTCCAGTCCCTTGTCCAGTCCCAATGTAAAGACAGTCGTTGAAAGACCATCGCCGTCCACTGAACGTTTTGACAGGATCGTGACACTGATCAGCCCGTTATCACAGGGATAGCCTGTCTTTGGATTTAGAATATGATGATAGATCGTACCATCACTGCCCTTAAAGTATCGTTCGTAGATGCCGGAGGAGACGATGGAGCTGTCAGAAGCCCGCACTGATGCGATCGTCTGGTTGCGGTCGGCAAATGGCTGCTGTATTCCGATATGAAATGGTTCTGACTCGGAACGCTGTCCGATGCACAGGATATTTCCACCAAGATTGATCACGCCCCGTTTAACACCCTTTTTCTGCAGATATTCTTTCATTGCATCAGCGATATATCCTTTGGCGATTCCTCCCAGGTCGATCTGCATGCCGGGAATGGCAAAAGAGAGTGTTTCTTTCTGCAATGCTATCTTCCGATAATTAATATATTGCAGTGCCTCTTTGATTGTCTGTTCTGCGGGAACGACAGGGTTTTCTGCGGTAAAATCCCAGAGAGAACTGACCGGTGCGATTGAAATATCAAAATGGCCATCCGACAGTTTGGAATAATAGAGTCCCTGCTTCAATATATCTGCTAATGTTTCGGATACATGTATGGATATTTCGCCGTTTTTATGTAAGGTTACCGGCAGATCAGACAGATTCCCGGCTACCAGCTCCCGTGTAAGTTCTTTTTTGATTTTCTTATAGACACGGGGAGTAAACGGTACATGCCAGGACTGCAGTCCGTCTGCATCCGAAACATTTTGAACACGTTGCCATACCTGCCGGTAGATCCGGCTGATCTGATTTACCCGGTATAGTTCGCTTCCTTCCTGCGTACGGCTAAAGATCTGCTCATATTCACTGCATTTTTCTACGCAGGTATTCAGAAGCTCCTGATCGCCTCCCTCATAAAAGGTAAACGTATAGG